>CAYGTU010000006.1:0-39625 GCA_964352945.1 uncultured Bacteriovoracaceae bacterium | reverse complement strand
TATATGGAGCCATTAACAGTTGAAAATATTGCAAAAATAATTTTTAAAGAAAAACCAGATGGTATTTTACCAACACTTGGTGGACAGACAGGGTTAAATTTAGCAGTTCAGTTAGAGCGTGAAGGAATTTTAGAAAAAGCCAATGTTAAACTTTTGGGAACACCTATGGGTTGCATTGATAGAGCTGAAGATAGAAAATTATTTAAAGAGCTTTTAGATAAATTAGGAATTGAATCGATTGAAAGTGATATCGTAGAAAGCTGGACTCAAGCTAAAAAATTTAGTGAAAATGTTCCTTATCCCATTATTATTCGTCCTGCCTTTACCCTTGGTGGGTCTGGTGGGGGTATTGCTTATGATGAAAAAGAATTTGAAGAAATTGTGGGCAGTGCACTTAAGAATAGTCCAATTAAACAGGCAATTGTAGAGAGATCCCTTTTAGGTTTAAAAGAAATTGAATATGAAGTAATTCGCGATAAAAATAATACTTGTATCACAGTTTGTAATATGGAGAATTTTGATCCTGTTGGAATTCACACAGGAGATAGTATTGTAGTTGCTCCATCCCAGACACTTTCAGATAAAGAATATCAACTTCTACGTGATGTAAGTTTTAAAATTGTTTCGGAACTTGGAATAGAAGGTGGTTGTAACGTACAGCTTGCACTTGATCCAAAAAGTTTTAAATTTTATGTTATCGAAGTAAACCCAAGGGTAAGTAGATCATCAGCTCTAGCTTCAAAAGCTACAGGATTTCCAATAGCGAAGGTCTCAACTCTTGTTTCTCTTGGTTATACTCTTGATGAAATTGTGAACCCAATTACCGGAACAACCTATGCTAGTTTTGAACCAAGCTTAGATTATGTTGTTTCAAAAATCCCTCGCTTTCCTTTTGATAAATTTACTGAAGCTAAAGCTACTCTTGGAACTCAAATGATGGCCACAGGTGAAGTAATGGCTCTTGGTCGAAATTTTGAAAGTTCAATTTTAAAAGCGGTTCGTGGCCTAGAGTTAGGAGTTGATTACTTAAAATTAAATCATTCCCTAGATTTAGAAAAGGCCATCAAATATAATGATCATTTAAGAATTTTTTATATTGCTGATGCTATAAGAGAGGGTATTAGTACAACGACAATAAATGAATGGACTGGAGTCGATTTATTTTTCTTAGAAAAAATAAATAATATTATTAATATTGAAAAAGAATTACAGAAGAATCCAACGAAAGAGTTAATGAAAAAAGCAAAAATGTTTGGTTTTACTAATAAGCTAATTTCTGAATTTTCGGGCAAATCAAGAGCAGAAGTAAAATCAATATTAGTTGACTTGGTTCCAAGTTATAAGATGGTAGACACTTGTGCTGGAGAATTTGCGGCGCAAACACCATACTTTTATTCTTCCTATGGTGAGTCTAATGAAGCAGTTCCAACTGACAGACAGAAAGTGATTATTTTAGGGTCTGGGCCCATAAGAATTGGTCAGGGAATTGAATTTGATTATGCTACAGTTCATTGTATCGCTGAAATTCGTTCAAAAAATATTGAAGCTATCGTTATAAATAATAATCCAGAAACAATTTCAACGGATTTTAATATTTCAGATAGATTATATTTTGAACCTCTATTTCTTGATGATGTACTAGATATAATTGAAAACGAATCAAAAAATGGAAAGCTTGTAGGAGTGGTTGTTCAGTTCGGTGGGCAAACTGCGATCAATCTGGCCAAAGGCTTAGTGGATAATGGAGTTAAAATTTTAGGTTCTTCTTATGAAACAATTGAGCTTAGTGAAGATAGACAAAAATTTGATAATATCTTGCAAGAGCTTGGAATCAACCGTCCAAGAGGAATTGCAGTTAAAAATTATGAACACGCAGTTGAATTTGCAAAAACGGAAGGCTACCCAGTTCTTGTAAGACCAAGTTTTGTTCTTGGTGGTAGGGCAATGGAAATTGTCTATCGAGAAGAAGATTTAAAAGAGTTTTTTAATGAAGCAGTTAAAGTGTCTAATGGAAGAGAAGTTTATATTGATCAATATATTCTTGGTAAAGAAGTAGAAGTGGATGCTTGTTCAGATGGTAAACAAGTTTTAATTTCTGGAATAATGGAGCATATTGAAAAAGCTGGCGTTCACTCCGGAGATTCAATGTGTGTTTATCCTCCTCAAGACTTAACAGAATATTCAAAGAAAAATATTATAGAAGCAGTTAATAAAATCACTCTAAAATTAGGTATTATTGGTGTTGTAAACTTCCAATTTGTTTTAAAAGATGATGAGCCATATTGTATTGAAGTGAATCCTAGAGCTTCTAGAACAATTCCATTTATTTCTAAACTAACAAGCGTAGATATGGCAAAAGTCGGAACGAGAGTACTTCTAGGTGAAACTTTAAAACAGCAAGGCTTTGTTGACAACATTTTACCGGAACCAAAATATGTTGGAGTAAAAGTACCAGTGTTTAGTTTTGCTAAATTAAAAAATGTTGATGTGTCACTTGGACCTGAAATGAAATCAACAGGTGAAGCAATTGGGATTGATATGGATTTTGATAAGGCTTTATTAAAAGGTTTTGAAGCAAGTGGTATGAGTCTTAAAACATACGGGCAAGTATTATTTACAATCGCAGATAAACATAAAGACCAAATAATTCCCGTAGCTAAAACTTTCTCAGAATACGGATTTACAATTTTTGCGACTCAAGGAACTAAAGATTTCTTTGAAAAAGCAGGGATTCAATCATATCTGATTTCTAAAGTTAATAGTGGTGATAGTGAAGATATTGAATCATATATAAATGATAATAAATTTGATTTCATCTTTAATACGCTTGATAGTAAAAGACACAGCTATAGTGATGGATTTAAAATTAGAAGACTAGCAGTAGAGAGAAAAATTGCTTGTCTTACTTGTATTGATACGGCAGTTGCATTTGCTAGAGCATTTGCTAACTACAATATGAAGCTAATGCCATTAACATCAAATATTTAGGAAAAGTATGAAAGATAGATTAATCGTTGCCTGTGATAATTTAGACGATAAATCCTTAGATTTTTTAATAAGCTCACTTAGGGGTAAGGCCAGTCATTTAAAAATCGGAATGGAAGCTTATTACCGTTATGGAAAAGATCTTGTAAACGAACTAAACAAAGATTGCACAGTTTTTCTATATTTAAAGCTTCATGATATTCCAAATACGGTTGAAAAAGCGATTGAGAATTTAGTGAAGTTGAATGTGGACATTGTAAATGTTCACGCTCAAGGTGGGCTAGAGATGATGAAAAGAGCAGCTGCTGTTGTTAAAGATTCAGAAACAAAGCTTATAGCTGTCACAATTCTAACCTCTCTCGATCAAAATGATTTAACTAAACTCTATAATACACCTTTTGATTTAACCTTACTTGCTACAAACTTAGCAAAAGTTACAAAAGAAGCTGGTTGTCACGGTGTTGTTTGTTCACCTCTAGAAGTAAAAGCTATTAAAGAAACTTGTGGAGTTGATTTTTTAACTGTCACACCAGGAATAAGATTTAATTCAGATTTGGGAGACCAAAAAAGGGTAATGACTCCTCAAATGGCCCTCGAAACAGGATCAGATTACCTTGTTATTGGAAGATCAATAACTGGAACATCAGATCCAGGTCAGACATTTATGAATATGTACCAGGAGCTTAAAAATGACTTATAACTATGCTAAGGCCCTTTTAGATATTGGTGCTATTAAATTAAATTTCAAAGATAAATTTACATGGGCCAGTGGAATAAAATCTCCCATCTATACAGATAATAGAAAAATATTATCTTATCCTGAAGTCAGGGAAGAGTTTATTAACGGTTTGGTTAATTTAGTAAAAAATGATTTCTCTTCTTGTAGTGCAATTAGTGGAGTTGCAACTGCTGGTATTGCTCATGGAGCTTATATCGCAGGATCACTTAAGTTACCTTTTACTTATGTTAGAAGTTCAAGCAAAGCTCATGGCCTTGAAAATAAAATTGAAGGTATACTTTCTTCAGGCCAAAATGTTGTTGTAGTAGAAGATTTAATCTCTACAGGTGGAAGTTCTATTCAAGCAGTCCATGCTCTAAAAGAAGCTGGGGCCAATGTACTAGGGGTTATCAGTATTTTTAGTTATGACACAAAAATAGCGAAAGAAAATTTTTCTAAGTTAGGAATTAAATATTCAAGTCTCGTGACAGTTAAAGATTTAATTCAAGAAGCTAAATTAGAATCAACTGAAAAAGAATTACTCCAAGAATTTTTGGCTAATTTATAAAGTTATTGTATTTTTCTTTTAAAATTTCAAAATCAAATTGATTTTTAATACCTTCGCTTAATTCACCTTTATAGCTTTGATAAAAACTCACTTTTGAAAGAGCTTCTTTCAAATCAGAATATAAAAATTTGTCAGGTATGTATTCGGGATAAACCACAAGCTTTGGAGCAAGTGGCATCGCCTTACAATATATTGCTTCTTGCATGAAAATACCTTGAAATTCATGGATAGCACTTGAAAAACAGATGTGAGATTTCCATAAATTTTTATAGTATTCTTCTTTATCTAAAAATCCGTGAGAAGTAATATAGTCTTTAGCGAAAGCCAATTCTGCATTAATAAATTCATCTGTATTTTTGTCACCGTGAATATAGAGTTGAAAGTTTTCACCAGTACTGCAAAGTTCCCTGATGAAATCTACAAAAAACTCAGGTGACTTATCCCACTCGAGTCTGTGGCCCCAACAGATAGTAAGAATATCATTTTTAGGGACTTTATATTTATCAATTTCTACAAATTGATGGGGGACAGGTAGAACTTCTGCCTTTGAATTTAATTTTTCAACAATATTTAAAAGTTTGAAATCAGGCATTTGATTCATAAGAGAAAAAGCACCATTTATAAAACTATTTTTGTTAAACTCAGAATTAAAGAAGATTTTATCAGCTAAAAGGGCAGAATTTAATTGTATAAATCCATATTGTTTGTCCCTTTTTATTTTTTTTTCAAAGTCAAAAATTGAAGTCGGGTAGGAGAATTGATTTTCATGAAAATAGTAATATATTTCAGTTTTATTCTGATCAATTTTAGCATGGGCCATAAAAGTGGTTAGGTCTAAAAAACTGGTGGCAATTATTCGATCAAAGCTCTTGCCTAGTTTCAGAAATTCTTCCGCTAGGTGAATCCCAGCGCCATTTAATCGCCATTTCCAATGTCTTCCTGGCATTGTTAAAAGTTCGACATTCTCAAACTGGGACCAAAGTAAGTCACACCATGTTCTATGCGATCCTGTGTAAAATGGTTCTATAATTAATGTTTTCTTCATCCTAAAGAGCATGATATAATATTTTATATGAAAATAGTATTCTTAGATGCACAAACTATCGGTTCCGACATAGATCTTTCAGTTCTAAAAGATTACGGTGATTTTACTAGTTATCCTAATACCGCCGAACATGAAATTAATAGCAGGGCCTTAGAAGCGGATATCATAATTACTAATAAGGTTCCTTTAAGGGCCGAATTAATCAAAAATCTACCCAATCTAAAAATGATTATTATAGCAGCAACTGGCATCGATCCTGTTGATGTTGATTTTGCAAGTTCACAAGGAATAAAAGTAAAAAATGCAATAAATCATTCTACTGATTCAGTTGCCCAGCATACTCTTGCGCTAGCTCTGTCCTTATTAAGAAATATACCTGCTTATAAAAATTTTACTGAGTCTGGTGGTTGGGATAAATCCCAAGTCTATACTTGTTTGGATTTTAATATCTCGGATCTCAAGAATAAAACCTGGGGGATTATTGGGTTAGGAAATATTGGAAAAAAAGTTTCAGATCTTGTTAAAGTTTTTGGAGCTAATATTCAGTATTATTCTACAACTGGTAAAAATAATAATAGTGAAGTGAAGCAAGTGAATTTAGAAGAATTACTCAAGACATCAGATATTATAAGTATTCATTGTCCTTTGAATAATACAACTAGAAACTTAATCAATGAAGAAGCACTTAAACTTATAAAGAACAATACTGTCATTATAAATGTGGCCCGAGGTGGAATTATTAATGAAACTGCTCTCGTTAATTATTTTGATAAAAAAAATCTCTATTTAGGTATTGATGTGGTTTCTATTGAACCAATGACTTCTAATAATGAATTAAAAAAAATAATATCTTCTCCTAGAGTTATTATTACTCCACATATGGCCTGGGGGTCAAAAGATACACGACTAAAACTTTTAGAGATCATTAAAAGACATATAGAAAAATTTAAAGAATCTACTCCGACTTCATAATTTGTAAATGAACTGAGCAATTTGATTGTATTGATTTTGCAAAATCAAGAGCAGCCTTTGTTTTTAAAAACTCAACAAAGAGAGGTTTAGCCTCATCTAGGGCATTTTTATTTTTTAAAGGTATTCTTAGATTGTGCTTATAGAAAAATTCTGCCCAATAAAATTCTTCAAAAGGAATTCCATACTTAATGATATGATCCTCTTCAATTAAAATCGTGGCCATACTTCGATAGGGATTATCTTTTAATAAATTTAAATGTTGGGGTAATTTATAAGGTGACTGTATTTTGAATTTCTCATCTTTTAAAAAAGTCCATTTCTTTTCTTTCATGACTTTCCAAAACTCACTCGGTTGAAGATTAGATAGGTCGGCAATTATTTTTCCTTTAATATGCTTATATTCGTTAGGTATATCAGAATTGAGTATGGCCACACTTGTATGGTGACGGTCATTAATATAAATTTTTTGATAGGGACCGATTATAAGTTCTGTTGGTTTTTTGTTAATAAATTCTTTAATTCCTTCAATCCCTTTTTTCTTAAAAATTTTATTAATATCTTTCATTTTTTGATTGGCATTGTGATATCCAATTGTAAATTGAGTAGGGTGTATTTTATCCATAGGAAGAAAACAAAAACCATTTGAATCTATTTTGGGACAAATGCTTATTGCAAATGAGTTTATTGAAAATAGTAGAGATATAAAGAGTATTTTCATTAGTAGCTAAAACTTATGTTTGATAAGGCCGAATCTGTAATTGATTCAGGATCAAGATTATAGGAAGTATTTTTATTGTATTTTTCTAAAATCTTTTTTAATTTATCTTTTCTACTTAAAAGATCATAATTATAACCAAGTGCACTTGCATCCTGTAATTTAGAGTTTCTCTTGATATTTTCATAGGCATTTATAAAATCATTTACTATCTTTTCAGGATCATCATTAGTCTTACTAGCAGTTGCAATGGAGAGCATAATAATATCTTGTAAGCTATCCTTTTCAAGATAAGGTTTTTTAATTTCCTCCATATGTGAATTCACATACGAGTAAACGGAAGTTGCCTGATCAGAAGTATATCCACCAAGTCCTATTGACTTAATATCTTTTGTAATTTTGTTATTCGGTGTGAAATTATATTTATTTTGGTATTCCTTTCCTTTATATTGCACCTTTTCAGTCCCGCTCTTTTTAGAGCCAGATATTGAAGAAAAATTTAGTTTTCCATCTTTTACGAAATAATAATTAGGTGATTCTGCTGGCAGAACAACAAGAGGGCATTCAGGTTTAATATGATTTTTTACGATATGAAAATTATAGGATTCGATATTTAAGCATCCACCAGATTGTTTTCCACCACCATTTTTAAACATATTCATTCTAGTCTGATAGTCACCAACAGCTCGCTCAAGTGGAACAGCATGAAGGGCCATCACTGATTCCTCACCATCAGACTCTTTTAATGAGTAGAGTTGATTGGCATAAGTAGTTTTATAATATTCTTTAGGATTATATTGCTTATCCTCATCAAAGGTATAAATACCAGCTCCTGTTGTTTGAGTAGGTACTGTTTTTCCAGCATTTTCTATCCAACGAGTAGTTGAATCTGAATTAAATCCTGTTTGATCTTTTCCTAAAACAAGATCAAAACTCATTTGTTTTTGTCCTTTTTTATTATAAAGCATTAGCTTATTGGATTTTTTATCTATGACTGAAAAATTTTCGCAATCACTCTCATTCAGTGAACTACCGTAATAAGAAACAACTTTATCTAATTCACTATCTAAATTATTTATTGAATCTTGAAGCTTTCTGATTTGATCATTATTGAGAGCAACTGGCCCTTCAACTTTATAAGGAACAGGGTTTATTTCTTCTTTAAGTTCAGCAAATAAGTCAAATAACTCTTTTCCTAGTATCTCGTCTGTTAGATCTCCTGTGCAGGCCTTAAAAAAGACAGAGGCATTTGAGGAAGTATTATCTTGATCATCAGAATTATAATTCTTAATACAAAGATCAGCATACTTTTTAAATGTATTTTGCTTAACCTTACTAAACTCATATTGAAGATTATTAGAAGCTGTCGCCAGTTCTTTATTAACTTGATCTAAGCTTAAAGTCTTATTTTGCTTAAAGAAATTATTGATAAAATTTGACATTGAATACTTATCACCAACTTCTTGAGCATACCATGTCATAGCTTCATCAGTTTTATCTAATTCTTTATTAATATTTAATTTATCCATAAAACCAATCATTACAGAAATCTCTTGATTAGTTAGTTGAGAGTTTCCAGAAGAGAGAGTGTCGATCTTTTTTAAATATTCATCTTTAGAGATATCTACATTTGATTCACCATATTTTTGGTGTAAATCTTTAATGGTATCTTCTATTGCCTTCGTACTGTTAACACCAATATCAAAACTCCCTAAGTAGGCTTCGATGGAGTTATTTAGATGTTTATTATTAGCTGATTTTTTATTATCTAAAATTCTCTTTGCTAATTTTAGAGCAGATTTTAAATATATTTTTTCCAAAAAATCTTTTTTATCATTTTGTATAACATTCATTAATTCTTGTTTTAACTTTTCTTGGCAAAGCTTTGGATTCTCAGCAAAACTGATTTGAGTGAATAGAATAAGAAATAAAATAACCCTCTTCATGACTCAGGTATCGGTAACTTCTCAATTTTACTTGAATATTTATTGAATTATTAAGTACTTACCACATCAGTATTTGCCTAATCTATTCAAGTAGTTCTAAAATATGGCCATGTTACGTATTTATTTAGTTATTCTTTTCATTCCCTGCTTAGTGTTTGCAGATTTTTTTGCTGATAATGATATCAATCTGATGTTTGGGGGTTGGTCTAAGCATTTTAACTCGGATGGACCAAGAAATGAGAATAATACATTTTTTGGTGTTGATTATGTGGCCAAAAGAACAAAGGACACCATTCACTCAGTAGAGTTAATCCATACTTATAATAGTTTCTGGGAGAGTACGGATTTTTATGGTTACGGCTGGCGAAAATACGAACAAATAGATAAGAATCAGCTGTTTAGCTATGGTACTGCCATTGGACTTATCAACGGTTACAAAAAAACCCCTCGATTACTTCAGCAAAAAAATGGATTTGCACCTGCATTAATGCCCAATATTCGCTATACCTATAAGCTTTTAACTACCCAAGTTTCTATGCTTGGGCCAGATGCCACTGCCATTCATTTTTTAATCCAATTGAATTAAAAGTATGACCTGGGTCATACTTTTGTGATTTGAATACCTGTAAAATATCATGTAAATAAGACTTATAAACATCTAAGAAGGCTAAAATGAAACCAAAATTTACAAATTGTGAAGACTGTCCATCAAAAGGTGAAAGTATTTTTTGTGAATTAGAAAAAATGAAGCTTTCTGAAGTCTCAGATCATAAAATTAATAATCAATTTAAAAAGGGACAAACACTTTTTGTTGAAGGAAGTCCTCCTTATGGGATCTATTGCATCAGCACTGGTACGATTAAAGTAACTAAGACGGGTGAAGATGGAAAGGAAACTATTGTAAGACTTGCAAAAGCCGGAGATGTTGTTGGTCATAGATCTTTATTTTCAAGTCAAAATTATTCTGCGACAGCTACGGCGATGGAAGACACTAAAGTTTGCTTTATTGATAAAAAATATATTATGGACCTCGTTGAAGAGAAGCCAAAAGTTGCTCTTAAATTAATGGAACTAGTTGGTAAGCAATTAGGCCAATCAGAAAAAAGAGTCGCCTCTTTCACTCATAAGAATGTCCGAGAGAGAGTCGCTGAATTACTAATGATTTTATCTGAGAGTCATGGAAAAAAACAGCTGAAGGAACAATGATTACACTTAAACTTACAAGAGAAGAGCTCGCATCTCTTGTTGGAACGGCAACAGAAACTTTGATAAGAATGATGTCAGAATTTAAGCAAGAAGAAATTATTGATCAAAACGGAAAGAATATAATTATCAAGGACGCTTCTAAGCTTCTTGAGTTTGCCAACATTAATTATTAATCGCTTAAAAACTGATTCAAATCATTTTATTTTCACTAAAAACGAATTATTTTAATATTATGGACATATCGATTTATAAGTTAAACATTTTTAAAGTGCCAGAAGAAGTCGTTAAATATATTAAGGACAATTTTGAGCCACTTATATATCAGGCAGATACTCAAGTCTTTTATGATGGACATACACCTCACGTAGCGATTTTTTTAGATGAGGGTGATATACAAATTATTAAAAGAAGAAAAATTCAAAAAAAGATTATTAAAAATACTCTTTTAGCCTGTGAAAATGTTATTGATAAAAATCCTATAGAATGTGAAGTTAGGGTTAGCTCCGGGACGAGAGTTTATTCAATTGAGCGTTCCTTTCTTTTAAAAATGATTGAAGATAATCACCCTCTAGCTCATTATCTCAAAGAGCATTTAGCACTAGCAGTATAGTTCCCAAAAAATAAATACTTCATTAAGTGATTCATGTCATGTTTTTTTGATCATAAATTAATTATTATAAAAGAGTTATAAATACATAATTAATAAGTATGAGGAAACTTGACTGCAATTGTATATCCCCTTTATTTATCAGAAACTACCAAGTGTAGACATTGTCAGAATAAGATCGAGAACAAACAATATGGTGATTTTTGTTGTAATGGATGTCAGCAAGTTTTTAGCATATTAAATACATCAGGTTTAAAAGATTTTTATAAAATTTCTGAAATTGAAAAATCCCACATTCCCAAAGTCGATTATGAGCCTAATCTTAATCTTTATTTAGCTGATAATGATTTTATAAGTAAATTTGGCACCAGCTCCAAGGGTGGAGTAAAATTTTATTTTTATGTAAGTGGAATTCATTGTCAGGCTTGCTTATGGATTTTTAATAGAATTAATCAATTATCTTCCTTAATAAAAGATTCAACATTTAATCAATCGAATCATGTACTTAAAATTGAAGTCTTAGAAATAGATAAACTAAAAGAAATTTTCAATCTTCTTAATCAACTCGGATATCAGTTGATTCCTATCCAAGATATCAATCAGGTAAATCAATTAGAAAAAAATGATGATAAGAATGAATTAATTCGTATAGCTATAACAGCGGCTCTGTTAATGAATATGATGCTCTTTTCAATTTCGTTATATGCAGGGGTAGAGGGAGAGTTTAAGAGAATATTTCAGTATATTTTATTTTTTCTGACACTTCCTTTAATGTTTTATTCTGCGAACCCAATTTTTAAAAACTTTTGGAATTTTTTTAAAGCTAAATCTATTTCTATAGATCTACCTTTAATTATATTTCTACTGACATCATTTTTTATTAGTAGTTTTAATCTTATAAATGGAAGCGATGATATCTATTTTGACTCTATTGCTACCTTAGTTTTTTTGGTTTTAAGTGTCCGCTATGTTCTAAAGAAAATACAAAAAAATGTCTCTAATCTGAGTTATCTTAAGGAGATATTCTTTAGTAAACAGGTTTTTGTTAAATACGAAGAGGAATTTTTTCCTAAGCATTATTCTTCATTAAAGACAGGTGAAATTATCTTAGTAGATGTTGGAGATGTCGTTCCAGTAGATGGTGTAATTTCAAACGGAGAAACATTTGTAAATGAAGCTATCATGACAGGAGAAGTAGAGCCCATTTATAAAAAAGAAGGGGATAATCTAATCTCTGGAACCTTGAATGTATCAAATAAAGTAGAATTAAAAGTTTCAAATACTTTATTTAAAACGAAATTAGGTGAAATTTTAAATGAACTCGGTGAAAAACTGATTATTAATTCTGAACTTAATATCAACCTTACTCGTTATTCAATCGGATTGATTGTGGCCATTATTATATCAATATTTGCGACAAACTATTTATTTCCGGAACTATCAACTTCAGAATTTATAAATAGATGTCTTTCCATTTTAGTAATAACTTGTCCTTGTGCACTTGCGATTGGAATTCCACTTTCTTTTATCTTAGGAGTAAAAGAAGCCGCAAAAAAAGGTATAGTTGTTCAAGATATACAAATATTTAATAAGATTCATAGACTTAAAAATATATTCTTTGATAAAACGGGGACATTAACCACTGGTGAAATTAATATTCATTCACATACTGTTAAAAAAAACATGCATTGGAATATAATCTTTTCACTAGAAAAAGGCATGTCTCATCCTTATACCAAGCCTATTGAAAAGTTTGCTAAAAAAGAAGGTGCGAGTGAAGTTATCCTTGAAAAGAAAAAAGAAATTTTAGGCAAAGGTGTTGAAGGTTATTTTGGGGGTAATCTCTACGAAATAAAGGCATCTAGTGCTGATTCTATTGGGCTATTTGAGAACTCAATATTGGTAGGTGAATTACTATTTACAGAAGAAATTGATAATGGGGCATTTGATTTATTAACAAATCTGAAGAAGAAATATAATTTAGCCATTCTTTCGGGTGATCGAAAAGATAAGGTTGAGTCTCTTGCTAAAAAACTAAATATTAATAAAACTTTTTCACAGCTGCTTCCTTCTGATAAAAGAGATATTATTAAAAATACTCCAGGCTCTATGATTATTGGAGACGGGGCAAACGATATCCTTGGATTTAAAGAAAGTGATATTTCTGTAGCTACTTTTAAATCTTCCAAGCTTGCTAGTTCTACGTGTGATGCTTATTTATTAAGTAGTGATTTATCTCTCATTTTAGAACTTATTAAAATATCTAAAACTGTTTATCAGACAGTCAAATTTAATATTATAATTTCTGTTATTTATAACTTACTTGGTTTTTGGGCAGCAAGTTTTGGTTATATTAATCCACTTATGGCAGCTATATTTATGCCATTAAGTTCAATTACAATCATTGCCCATACTTATTTTAATATCACGAAGGAAAGATCATGAGTGTTTTATATTTAACGATGACCATTTCAGGAATAATGGGATTAATATTTCTCATCTTTTTTATTTGGTCTGTTAAAACTGGTCAATTTGATGAATATGAAAGTAACGCGATAACAATATTAAATGATGATGATTCAATTAAAAGGAAGGAAGATGAGTAAAGATGTAAATGAGAAATTAGAAGAATTTTCTTATGATGATAAGATTGTTCGACAGTTTGTAATTGCAACTCTTGGTTGGGGAGTTGTAGCACTTCTCCTAGGTGTAACAATTGCTTTTCAACTAGCAGATTGGCGCTTGAATTTTGGTGTTCCATGGTTAACATTTGGGAGATTAAGACCACTTCATACAAATGCAGCAATATTTGCTTTTGTTGGAAATGGGATGTTTGCCGGTGTTTATTATTCAACACAGAGATTGTTAAAAGCAAGACTGTTTAATGATACTTTGAGCAAGATTCACTTTTGGGGATGGCAGTTAATTATTGTTTTTGCTGCGATTTCTATTCCTCTTGGTTTTACTACTGGAAAAGAATATGCAGAATTAGAATGGCCGATTGATATTGCTATTACTTTAATTTGGGTAGTCTTTGCAGTTAATTTTTTCGGGACATTATTCAGAAGACGTGAAAAACATATTTACGTAGCAATATGGTTTTATATAGCAACAATCGTAACAGTTGCAGTTCTTCATATTGTAAATTCGATTGAAATACCTATTAGCTTAATGAAGTCATATTCATTCTTTGCAGGAGCTCAGGATGCTCTTATCCAATGGTGGTATGGACATAATGCAGTTGCCTTCTTTTTAACAACTCCAATGCTTGGGATGATGTACTACTTTGTTCCGAAAGCAGTTGATAGACCGGTTTACAGTTACAGACTTTCCATTATCCATTTTTGGTCATTAGTTTTTCTATACATTTGGGCAGGTCCACACCATTTACTTTATACTGCACTACCAGAATGGGTTCAAACAGTAGGGATGGCCTTTTCAGTCGCTCTTTGGGCTCCAAGTTGGGGGGGGATGATTAATGGTCTTCTAACTATGAGAGGAAAATGGGATAGAGTTAAGTCTGATCCAATGTTAAAGTTTTTTGCTCTCGCTATCACATTCTATGGGATGGCAACATTTGAAGGGCCTTTACTTGCCGTAAAATCAATCAATGCTATTGGACATTATACTGACTGGGTAGTTGGACACGTTCATGCTGGAACAATTGGCTGGAACTATTTATTAATTGCTGGTTGTCTTTACTACTTAATTCCAAAATTATGGAAGACTACAGTTTATTCTATAAAGCTTGCTAACTTGCAATTTTGGTTAGCAACACTTGGTCTATTTATGTATGTCGTTTCAATGTGGGTTGCTGGTATCACTCAAGGTATGATGTGGCAGGCAATCGATACAGAAACTGGAACACTTGTTTATCCTAATTTTGTTGAAACTGTTACTAGAATTGTTCCAATGTATTGGATTAGAGCTTTTGGTGGTGTTCTTATTTTAACAAGTTTTATTTTAATGGTTTATAACTTTTATAAAACAATTAAACTTGCTGCAAAGCCGGCCGATGATAGTGATAGATACCAAGCTTACGCAATCAGTGCTAATTCAGAGCAGACATCTGGACATAGAAAACTGGAAGGGCTTCCTGCCATTTTTACTATTCTAGTTTTAGTCGGAATTTTAGTTGGTTCGATTATGGAAATTGCTCCAAGTTTTCTAGTAAGTGATTTTATCGCTAAAAAAGAAGAAATTACTACTTATACTGGTTTAGAACTTACTGGGAGAGATATCTATATTAGAGAGGGATGTTATACATGTCACTCGCAAATGATTAGACCTATGGCCGCAGAAGAACTTAGATATGGTAAGCCTAGTGATATTAGTGAATCAATTTATGACCACCCATTTCAATGGGGTTCTAGGAGAATTGGTCCTGACTTAGCTAGAGTAGGAGGAAAGTATCCTCATATGTGGCATTATAGACATATGATCAATCCTAGAGATATTACTCCTGGTTCAATTATGCCTAATTATACATGGCTCAATAAAAATAAAATTGGCTATAAGCATTTAAAGAAAAAAATGCAAGTCATGAAATCGATGGGCGTTCCTTACTCGGAAGAGGAAATTGAAAATTCGGTTAAAAATGCAATGGAGCAAGCAGAGGGTATTGCTGCTGAACTTGTAGAACAGGGTGTTCCTGAAAAAGTTAAAGAAACTGAAATGGTTGCTTTAATTGCTTATCTGCAAAAGCTAGGGATTGATCTTGAGAAAGATGACATCAATGAATTTGAAAGTGGAGAAGAATAATGAAACAAGAAGCATTAACTAGCATTACACAAATGTATCTTCCCGTAATTGGCTTGATGATATTTTTGACAATTTTCTTAGGTGTTTGTTTTTGGGTTTTTAGAAAAGATTCTAAAAAAGTTTACAATGAAGCAGCAAACCTACCATTTAATAAGGAGTAATCGTGAGTGATTTAGATAACAAAGAAAAAGAACTTTTATTAGACCATGATTATGATGGTATCCAAGAATTTGATTATCCTTTACCTGTATGGTGGCAAATTACTTTCTGGGGTGGGGTCATTTTTGGAATTTTTTATATAATTTATTTTATCTTTATGAATGGACCAAGTTTAAAACATGAATACAAAATGTCTAAGGCTGAAGCTTATAAAATAAGAAAAACGTATTATAAAAATTTAACCAAATTTGATCAGACACTTTATAATGCCTATGTCGTTTCTCCAGAAATGAAAAATTATGGAAAAAATGTTTTCGAAGCAAATTGTATGTCTTGTCACAATAAAAATGGCGCTGGAAATATTGGACCGAACCTAACGGACAAATACTGGTTATTAACTGAAGGTAAAGTTGAAAATACTTATAAAACAGTTATTACTGGAAATCCTATTGCTGGAATGCCTTCTTGGGGACCATTGCTTGCTAAAGATGATATCTATGCTGTTGTAGCCTATATCTTCTCTATTCAAGGGTATCAACATACTGATCCTCCAGCTAAAGCGCCTCAAGGTGATCTATACGAGTAATGATGAAAAAAAATCCATATGAGAGAGAGGAAAAAGAAAGACTGACAACTACTGACCAAGATGGTCACAGGGTCTTTCTTTATCCTGAGGACACGAAAGGAATTTGGACAGATAGAAGAAAATCAGTATATTTTATTCTAGTCTTTATTTACTTAGTAACCCCATGGATTGAATTTAATAATAAACAAATTATTTTATTAAACTTGGCCAATAGAGAATTTATCTTTTTTGGCCATCAGTTTTGGGGACATGATGTACCTTTGCTCTTTTTAGTTATTGCGATTTTTGGTGTCTCACTTGCTCTTCTTACAACTCTCTTTGGCCGAGCTTGGTGTGGATGGGCTTGTCCTCAAACGGTATTTATAGATAGTCTCTATCGCTTTGTTGAAAGAAAAATTGAAGGCAATGCTCGTGCGAGAAAAAAATTAGATGAATCTCCCATGACGAGTGAAAAATTTTTAAAAAAGGGATTTAAATGGTTTCTCTTTCTGGTAATCTCTTTAAATATTTCTCACTCATTTCTAGCTTATTTTGTTGGCTCACAAAAACTATTATATATTACACTGAAAAGTCCTGCTGAAAATTGGACATTATTTATAACAGCGATGAGCTTAACAGGATTGCTACTTTTTGATTTTGGTTGGTTTAAAGAACAGTTTTGTTTAATTGCCTGTCCATATGGAAGATTTCAATCAGTTTTTACAGATAAAGATTCTCTTATTGTGGCCTATGATCACAAAAGGGGAGAGCCAAGAAAGGTAAAAAAAGAAAGTAATCATGCCGATTGTATTGATTGTTTTCAATGTGTAAGAGTTTGTCCTACAGGAATAGATATTCGAGATGGAAATCAGCTCGAGTGTATCGGATGTACTATGTGTATCGATGCTTGTGATCTAGTTATGAAAGCTATTCATCGCCCTAAAGGTTTAATTAGGTATGCTTCTGAAAGAGAACTAGAAGGTGGAGAAAGAAAAATTCTAAGGCCTCGATTATTTTTATACATAGGAATATTTATTTCACTTATATTCATTAGTTTATATTCTTTTAGTAGCTCAAAAGAATTACGTGCTATCTTTTTAAGAGCAAGTCATACACCATATGAAACTACTAAACTAGATAATCACACCATTATTACAAATCACTATAAAGTTGATTTACTTTACAGTGGAGATGAGAAATTAAAACTTCAATTTAAAGTTAGGGATAATAAGGAGATTGAGCTAATTACACCAATGGTTCCTTTTGAACTTAATTCGACTCGTAAGAAAACGGCCAATATCTTTTTTAAATTTAAACCATCAGCGCTTAATTCTGGAATTAAAAGAATTTTAGTGGATATTTATAATCAAGATAAACTTATTGAATCTAAGGAGATTTCACTTGTTGGACCAGTTAGATAGTGGTTTTAACATTCTTATTTTATGGACTTCCTTAGTTGTTGGGATGACAGCTAGTCTTCACTGCATTGGAATGTGTGGTCCTTTAGTGATGACGGTGACTAAGAATATTTTGGAAAATATTATTTATCAAGTAGGTCGTTTAACAGGTTATTTAATGGTTACAGTTTTCATTGGACTCATTGGGGCCCAGCTTTGGGGGAATATTTCAGTAGATTTTAAAACGACGTTTATTATTCTCATTGCAATTTTTTATTGTTTTATTGGTATTCAACAATTCTTTGGGAAAAAATATAATCTTAAATTACCTTCATTTTTTAATAAATATTTACAAAGCATTACAATTAAAACTATTAACTCGAAGTTAAATAGTAAGATTAAATCATTTAGCTTTGGATTTTTATCAGTCTTACTACCTTGTGGTGTTTTGTATTCATTTATTTTAGGTATTGTTTCTGTTTATAGCCTTCCACTTGCAGTGCTTACTGTTCTTTTTTTCTGGATAGGCACAGTTCCAGCTCTAACAATCGTTTCAGGTACTTTTCAAAAAGCACTATCTCCTATGAAAAATATTTATCCAAGAATCATTGGAATTAGTTATTTAGGATTAGGATTAAGTATAATTTTTTATAGATATTACATTACAATGGGAGCGGCATCTTGCCACTAAAAGAGGGATTATGAGTTTACTAAATAAATATGCTATTAAAGCGCCTCGCTATACAAGTTATCCCGCACATCCTTACTGGAACAATCAATTGAGTGAAGAGGATATTTTAGATTTTCTTAAAGTTGAATGTAAAATTAATGCAGTTGATCTCTATATTCACATACCTTTTTGTGTATCTCCTTGTCTTTATTGTGGCTGTAACAAGATTATTGCCAAAGAAGGAGAGTTTGATCAAAAATTTTTAGAGGCCATTGAAAAAGAGTGGAGTTTTTATACTAAAAATATTCAAGATATAAATATAGAAACAATTCATTTTGGTGGAGGAACTCCTACCTATCTGCAACCAGAAACACTTGAAAAGCTTTTAAAAAAACTTTTAGGCAGTAAGAAACTAAAATATGCTTCTGTTGAAGTTGATCCGAGGGTAACAAGTAAAGATCATCTCAATGTTTTAGCAAAATATGGTTTTAATAAAATTTCCCTTGGTATTCAAGACTTTGATCCACAAGTGCAAAAAGCAATCAATAGGATTCAACCTTTTGATTTAGTAGAAAATATTGTTGATTACGCTAGATCAGTAGGATTTGATTCTGTAAATTTTGATTTAATTTATGGTCTTCCGTTTCAGACAACAACCACCGTAAGACAAACGATGGAAAAAGTAGCTTTTTTAAATCCTGATACAATTTCATTTTTTTCTTATGCTCATGTCCCTTGGAAATTTAAAGCGCAGAAGAAATTAGAGCAGTATGGACTTCCTAATAGTGATGAAAAGTTAAGGCTCTATAATTATGGGAAATTTGCCTTGAATTTTTGTGGATATAAGGACTTGGGCCTTGATCACTTTTCAAAAGAGAAGGATATTTTATTTAAAGCATTTAAAAGTAAAACTTTAAGTAGGTCCTTTATGGGATACACTCATAAAAAATCTCCCATACTAATTGGTTTAGGTCCTTCAGCAATTTCATCGAGTCAGGCGTATTTTTATCAAAATACAAAAGATATAAAAACATACTTTGAATTATTACAGACTAATGATCATGCGATAGATTATCAGCATCAAATGAATCATAACGACCAAGTTATCGGCTGTATCATTCAAGATATTCTTTGTTATCATCAAGTGAATCTAACTCAATACTTAACAGAGCTACCTAAAGATTACTGTTTAAATTTGATGCTTAAATTAGATGAACTTAAAAAAGATAATCTTGTAACTCTGTCTAATGGAATACTGTCTGTTACAGAGAAAGGAATACCATATTTAAGGGTTATAGCACTTGTGTTTGATGAGTATTTTAAAATGACAGAACATAGCTTTTCATCAGTTGTTTAAAAATGGGAAAAAAAAAGTCTCTACCGAAGTAGAGACCTTAGCAAAATGAAAAGGAGACAATGTTAAAAGTCATGTCCTGTGTCGCAGGTTTCTACGTCACACACAACTCCAACAACACCACTTAAATTATTTTTTTCTATAGTAATTTGGTTGCTCATTAATATTGTAAATACTGCAATAAGTAAAAATTTCATCTTCGCCTCTCTATAATTTAAATCAAATGTAAGAAAACTTTATAAAAGTGGTGTCAAAATGTCAATATTGCCATTGGAGCATAAAAAAAGGAGCCATAGTGACTCCTTTTTTATTATGAAATGTAATTAAATTATTGAAGTGCGTTAAGAGCGTTTACTCTACCTGCACCAAGTTTACCCGTTTTAGATCTGTTTTTCTCATCAATATTATCAGCAGAATCATAAAGTCTTTTAAGAACTTGTGCATTTGTTGCATTAGGGTATTTAGACCAGATTAAAGCGGCAACAGCAGCAGCTACTGGAGAGGCCATTGATGTCCCACTCATTCCGTCATATCTACCATTGTTCATTGTTGCGAATACAGGGTTTCCTGGAGCGCAGATATCAATTCCAGTTCCGTAATTAGAAAAGTTAGCGATGATATCGTTATTAGCACGTGAAGCGTAATTACTTTGTGTAGCACATACTAGAATTACTTGTTCATTTTTAATTCTTGTAGGGTTATCTCTTCCACTATTTCCAGCTGAGTTAAATAATAGGCCACCTTTTTCATAAATATAATTTACAGCGTCTGCGTAAACTTGGTCGTTAACCATGCCATCAATATTATAACTTGTAGTAATAATTCTAGCACCGTTATCTACCGCATAGTGATATGATCTTGAGATAACTTCCGAAGTCCAGCTACCGTCCCCATAAAATTTAATTGGCATAACTTTTACACCTGGAGCAACACCTGCAACACCAAGATCATTGTTAGCTGTAGCTACAATAGTACCTGTTACGTGAGTTCCGTGTGAATCAGAACCTGGTCTAGGGTTGTTATTATTAGCTGAAAAGTTCCAAGCATCATAATCATCAATATAGCCATTTCCATCATCATCAATTCCATTATTTGGAATTTCATTTTTATTTTTCCAAAGACCATTAATTAAATCAGGGTGTTCAATATCAACACCGTTATCAGTAACAGCAACAATAATTTCTGCTTGTCCTGGCTCGATTAACCAAGCTTCTGGAGCTTGAATAATTCTTAAATGCTCTTGTCTATCAAACATAGGATCATTTGGAACAAATCCCCAATAACTACTTGGATCAGCTTCAATTGCATTTCCTAGGTATGTATAGTTTGGAGCAATCCAATCAATATATGGATTGTTGTAAACAGCATTAAATTCATTTTGATAAATTTTCTCTGCTGTAGTTACTTTCATTAAGTTGTATCTAATATATTTTTGGTCTACAACTTGAGTTTTAAATAAAGGTGCTAGAGATACTCTTGTTGTATATCTGTGCTTTAATTTAACGATGTATTCGTTGTTTTGGTGTACTCTTACTGTTTCACCTTGTCTAACAGGTAGAGCAAATGCAGATGTCATTGAAACAATAATGATAAGTGCTAGAAAAATCCCTTTTCTCATAAATTAACCTCTTTGATTGTTGTTGTTCTATTGTTTTTCTTTCTTACTTCAAACGTATTAAGATCAACTTGAACTTTTAATTGCCCAGCTAATCCTTTTGTATTTGTCCATTGTTTTAAATTTCTGTACTCAGTTAATTCTTTTGAATCTAAAAACCATCTTATTGAAATTGAATCAAGGGGAGTTTTTAAATTTACAATATTATTTGTTACTGTTAATTCATCAATTAGATTTACTTTGTTTAAAAAACGTAACCAGATATTTTCTTGGTCTACCACACAGAATACTCTGCTTCTCATATCTCTCATTAAACAAGTGTTATGAGTCGGTCTGTATCCACGTTGATTTTGATTTGAATCAAAAACATTATAGGCACCGATTCTATTGTCAAATTTGTATGTAGTAGGGAAGGCATAAATATTAGCAAACGCTAGTACATTATTAGCATCTTTAATGTTTTCTCTAATAATTACTTCATGAGTACCTGGTTGAATTCTAATATATCCAGAATCAAGAAATGATCTATCTTGAGTATAAACACCATATAGGTCAATAGGCTGACCATCTAAGAGAACTTCAACATCTTGATTTGTTTCCCATCCCACATTACTTACTTTTATGTGAAAATAATAATCACCTTCAGGAAATGTAAATTTTTTCTGAAAAGCGCTGCCATTAAGGTTTTGCCATAAATAACTTCCAGAAATAAATTTCGCTTCATTCACAGAAGCTCTAGTTGTACCTTGTAACCAATGGGCCCAAGGAACATTGGCTGAATAAGAAAAGTTAGCACCACTATAAACTCCACCACCATCATATTCTTCGCCGACATTTGAAAAATTATGACCAAGTTCGTGTCTTAAAACCATCGTTCCACTATTGTGAGATCTGGTGCTGATTGCATAACGGCCACCAAGGCCACCATAGAAATCGTCATTGGCAATAATTACAGGATAATCAGTATAAGAATTGATTAATTTTAGAGCAGCTTCAATTGCTCTATTGTTTCCAGGCATAATCCCGCGTTTAGATCCACGTGGACTTCTATATAAACCAAAGGCCGTACTTTTACTTTGTAGATCAGAAATTCCTGAATCACGACTTGGAGTAAAAACTGCATAGATATTAAAAAAAGGCAAAAAACTTTTAAATGTATCAGAGGTAAACATATCTCTAACCATTCTATTTATATCATCAAAGAATTTGCTTCTCTCTGCCTCTGTGTATCCATCTCCTAGAAAAGTTAAAACGATTCTATTTGAATCTTCACCTTGCTTATATAAAGCTCTAACTTCGGAGCCAAGAAATTCATAAGTTGATTCTTCAGAGCTAAAGTTTACAATTTCAGATTGCGGTAAAAGCCATTCTTCAAAAATAGAATTACTTAAATCATTTTTATCTTCCGAAAGATTTGCGACAATAGAGTAAAGTTTTATTCTTTGATGTCGTGCTTTATTTATAAAGATTGTATCAAGATTTTTACTTTCACCATTTTTGATTTGGGTTTTTACAATCCAAGCTGCATGCGCAGAAAGGTTTAGGCATAAAAATATTAAAATTGCTGTTTTCAAATTGCACTCCAAAATTAATCAGGTAATATAATGTCAATAATGTATTAATGTTGTCAAAATAATCTGATGGATTATTCAGGTATTTATTATGAATGTAACACTTGGTAAGATTATGAAAGCGCAGAAAACGCTTTCAAAGTATATTGGCCCGACACCACTTGTCAGAAATGAATGGCTTTCAGAACATTATAACTGCAATGTATTTCTTAAACTCGAAAATATGCTCCCTATAGGTTCTTTTAAAATGAGAGGGGCCATGAACAAAATTTCTTCTCTTTCTAAAGAGAAGTTAAACGCCGGTGTTTTTGCTATTAGTGCAGGTAACCACGCTCAAGGTTTGGCTTGGGCAGCAAGAGAGCATAAGGCTAAGGCCATGATCTTTATGCCTAATGGAAGTCCCTTAACAAAAATTCAAGCAACAAAATCTTTAGGCGCTCAGGTTACTATAGCAGGAGAAAATTTTGATGAAGCCTATATGGCTGCTCTCGAATGGAATAAAGATAATAATTTTACTTTAGTTCATCCTTTTGAAGATGAAGATGTCATTTCAGGTCAAGGTGTAATAGGACTTGAGATTGTCGATAAGCTAGAGAAGCCAGATTTTATTTTTGGTTCAATTGGTGGCGGTGGTCTCATGCTTGGAATTGGTACCGCCATTAGAGAACTTTCCCCTGAAACAATTTTAATCGGATCGCAAGCTAGTGGTGCCAATAGTATGGCCGAATCTCTTCGTAAAAAAACAATTACGATGACGGGGGAGCCTCAAACTTTTGCAGATGGAATCAGAGTTAAAACGCCATCTCCAGTTATGTTTGAACAATTATCAAAAGTTATAGATGAGGTTTATGATTGTTCTGACGATGAAATTGCCAAGTCAATTTTAGATTTAATTGAAAAAGCTAGAATCATTGTTGAAGGTGCTGGGGCATTAACCTTAGCAACTCTAGATAAACTTCATAAACAAGATCCGAAAAGATTTGCCGGTAAAAATATTGTCTTAATCATTTGTGGTGGAAATATAGATGTTAATTTAATTGGAAAGATTATTGATAAAGGGCTAGTTGCAAGCAATAGGGTATCTGAAGTGACTGTCTATATTAAAGATCGTCCAGGAGAGTTGTCAAAAGTAGCAGATACAATTGCTAAAAATGGAGCAAACATTTTAGAAGTAAAACATAATCGATCTGTAGCTGGAATGAATCTAGATTCAACTGCTCTTGATATTAAATTTGAAGCAAAAGGTAAAGTTCATATGGAGCAGGTAATCTCCAGTTTAAAATTAGAATTTGAAGAAGTGATAGCCCATACCTGATTTAGATCATGGTTAATATGTAAATAATAGAGAAGAATAAATTATGAGAAAATTAATTTCAATTTTAGTAGTTATGTTCCTTAGTTTTTCGGCAATAGCAGAAGAATCAAAATTAGAAATAGAATTAGTGGATGATTTTTTATCCCCTTTTACAACAGATGCTCGAAGTATTTTAATTACTGGTATTTTAACTACTGGTCTTGCTATAGCGTTACTAGAGGATAAGATCTATGGTGATTATCATGAAGAAATCGGAAAACAGAATATTTTCAATGAAACTAGTCTCAGGTATTTTGATTACTATGGACAGGGTATTCCAAATGCCATTTATATTGGATACTGGTGGTATGAATACAAAAAGAAAGATTCAGCTCAAGCAAAGTGGCGTGCAACACATATGCTTAAATCAACATTACATGCTGTCACTATGACAACTATTCTAAAACATACCATTAGACAAAAAAGACCAGATCCATCTGATAACAAAGACTCATTCCCGTCAGGTCATTCAACAAGCGCTTTTGCATTTGCTTCTGTAATTGCAAAAAATCATAGTACAGCTTGGGGGATAACCGCATATACCTTTGCAGTACTATGTGGTTATCAAAGAGTTCACGAAAATCGTCATTATATTCATGATGTTTTAACAGGGGCAACCATAGGGATTTCTTATGGTTTAAGTATCTATAACCGTCACTTTAATGGTGGGGGAAAAAATAGTGATACCTCTTATCTGTTTACTCCGACAGAAGATCTTCAGGGGGCTCAGATGGCCATGGTTAGATCTTTTTAATTTCAATACATTAAGTAGGGTAGTAGACCGTACGGCTCATGTATAAAAAACTAGAATAAACCCCTTATATTCCGATAAATATTTGTGAACAAATATCTATTTTTAATTCTATTAATCTATACTTCAAACTTATTTTCTGATGAGTGCGTTGAGTATCTTGAAAGAGTAAGTGATATTCAATCAAAGTTTTGGAAATTTCATGAAGAAAAAGGTGAGCTTTCAGGTATCTGGAAAAAAAGAAATGAATGGAAGAGAAAATATAGAGATAAAATGATGGTAGATAATGCGGGAGTAACACAAAACCCGATACCTATTTTCTATCTAGAAGAAGCTGGTGCTGACTATGTTAAATTCTCTTTATACTTAGAGTATATGGACGACACGATTGAGAGCCTTGCTAAAAAAAATCTTTCTCCAGAAAAACTACAAGCAATAGAAGATTCAAAGTCGTTAATCAAAAGCTGGTTTAATAAATTTAACGATTTCAAATACGATATTAATAAATATCTAGATGAAGCTTTAAGTCTTCATGAACAACTTGCAAAAATGAAAAAACTTAATTTAAAAAGGGAAAACTTTCCAAAAGAAGTAGAATTTTTAATTTATAAAAATGGAGTAACACAAAAACATATTAAGAAATTTATTAACATTGAAGACTACAGAGTTTTTACCAATGGAACTAAAAATAGACTTAAAGCTATTACTGGTGGAGGTACAATCTATAAGCCTAGTTTTCAAGAAGGATTTATTTTTAAAAGAGAATTAGAGCAAGCGATCACCTTAAGGAAAATTCAGTTATATAGAAATATAGTTGATGAACATTTAATTAATACTTCCCCTGGAAGTAAAAAGTACTCATCATATGAAAAGTTACTTAACTTTTTAGATAATCTTATTAGTGACCCCAATCTACTACCTTCAGAAAGAGTTAATGCTGCTCTTTTAGTAAAAGAAATGGATGCAGAAAAGTCTTATCGATTTAGATCAACTTATCAACAGCTAAAAAATATCAGTGGTTCCGATTACGAAAGATTTTTATCAATTGAAGAACAATCTCGTCTTGGTATTAGGGAAGGTGGAAAATTTGCAAAGTATTTTAATAAGCATGGAAAGCTCGGTGCACCAGTATATATGTTCTTAACAATTGTTGGTGGAGGTACGGGGACAGTTATTGGTTGGGTTTGGACTGGAGCTACTAAAAGAAATAAATTAAAAAAGCAATGTATCCATGTTGAATGTAAAGATTTATCAGGAAACGTAAGTTGTGATGATGAAATTCCTGTAAAAGAACTTAAAAAGGTATATCAAAAATGCTTAGCAGATAAATATTATAGGGAATATTACAGTGAAGAATACATAAAAGCAGTAAAGGATCCTAGTTATAAACCATTTAGCGATAAAAATTCAGATAACTATAAAAAAATGCTAGCGGAACAAAAAGAATTAGATCAAAGTTTTGCACAATGGATGAAAGAGCTTCAAGCTCGACATGACGCTCGCGAAAATATAACAGATATTTTTGTTGAGATTAACGAAAAATAATTATTCTATCGTCTTTAATAAGTTACCCATTTCAATGGCAGATAAAGCCGCTTCCCAGCCTTTATTACCAGCCTTTGTTCCAGCTCTTTCAATAGCTTGTTCAATTGAATCGACTGTTAGAACACCAAAAATAGTTGGAACATTACTATCCATTGCTACTTTTGAAACACCCTTAGCTACTTCACTACATACGTAATCAAAATGCGGGGTTGATCCTCTTATAACAGCACCAAGAGTAATGATGGCATCATATCTTTTTGTTTCAGCAAATTTTTTAGCAGCTAATGGAATTTCAAAAGCTCCTGGAACCCATGCTGAATCAATATTAGATTCATCCATTCCATGTCTTTTAAGACAATCAACAGCACCATCAAATAATTTGCTAGTGATGAAATCATTAAACCTAGCAGAAACAATTGCTACTTTTAGATTTTCAGAATTTAGTTTGCCTTCAAAGTTCATAATTACCTCTATTGTAATGGGATATAATGATTCATTTTATTTTTTTTAGTCATTAGATAATCAATATTAAATTCATTTGCTTGCATTATAAGTGGTGTTCTTTTTTCAACTTCAATTCCATACTTTTCTAATTCTTTAACCTTTATAGGGTTGTTAGTTAGTAAATTAATAGAGTTGATTTTAAAATATTTTAAAATTTGAGCAGCTGGAGCAAAATTTCTAAGCTCAGGGTGAAATCCAAGTTTCTCATTCGCTGAAACAGTATCAAAACCATTCTCTTGAAGTTTGTAGGCCTTAATTTTATTTGAAAGACCTATACCTCTACCTTCTTGATCGAGATAGACTAAGATTCCAGAACCATTAGTATTAATATCTTTAAGTGAGCTTTCTAATTGCTCTCCACAATCACAGCGAAGTGAACCAAAAATATCACCTGTAGCACATTTTGAATGAACTCTTACGAGAGTATTGCCAGTTTTTAAATCACCTTTATAAATGGCCATGTGTTCTTGTTTTGAGTGAGGATCAGAAAAAACACTCATTCTAAAATCACCAAATTTATTGGGGAAATTTATATCTTCTTCAAAAACAAGATTGAACTCATTCTTTCTTCTATAGGTAATAAGATCTTTAATAGTAACTATTTTTAATTGAAATTTATCAGCAAGTTTAATCAAATCATCAACTCTACTCATCGTTCCGTCTTCATTGATGATTTCACAAATGACACCAGCCGAATTTAACCCAGCTAATTCCGCTAAATCTACTGCAGCTTCAGTGTGACCATCTCTTTTTATGACACCACCTCTTTTAGCAATTAGTGGAAAGATATGTCCTGGACGAACAAAATCAGATGCTTTGGTTTTTTTATCAAGCATTAATTTAATTGAATAGGCCCTGTCAGTTGCAGAAATTCCTGTAGAAATATTATGTTTAGCATCGATACTAACAGTGAAAGCAGTTTCATGTTCACTATTATTCTTAGAAACCATTGGGTTTAAATTAAGTTTAGTAGCAATTTTTTCTGAAATCGGAGTGCAGATTAAGCCTCGACCATGTGTGGCCATAAAATTAACTGCTTCATGAGTAATGAAATCAGCGGCCATTACAAAGTCGCCTTCATTTTCACGATTTTCATCATCAATTACAATTATGATTTTTCCATTAGCGATATCATTAATTGCTTCTTCAATAGTATTGAACATTTATAGCCTAATCCTCGAATTTAATTGGTCCCAATTTTTGATATGCATCAAAGTTCTGAGAGTTAGCAAATAGCATCTTTTCAATGTATTTGGCCATAATATCTACTTCTATATTAACTTGATCACCAATTTTTTTAGAATGAAGGATTGTATTTTCAAGGGTATGGGGGATTATGGAGACAGTAACTTGGTTGTTGACGAGCTGCGCAACAGTTAAACTAATTCCGTCTATAGCAATAGAGCCTTCACTGATAATATATTTTTCAAAACTCTTATCTATTTCACAAGTGATCAAAGTATTTTTACCAATTGATTTAATATTTGAAATGGTACCCACAGTATTAACGTGTCCTTGAACATAATGACCGCCAAGTCTATCACTAGCTCTTAGCGCCAATTCTAGATTAACAAGCGAGCCAGCTTTAAGTTTGCCTGTTGTCGTTTTATCCAGAGTCACTTTTACAGCTTGAACAGTAAATTTCTTTCCATCAATTTTAGTGGCGGTTAAACAAGTACCATTAAC
The DNA here is from genome assembly GCA_964352945.1 of uncultured Bacteriovoracaceae bacterium. Classification (GTDB taxonomy): domain Bacteria; phylum Bdellovibrionota; class Bacteriovoracia; order Bacteriovoracales; family Bacteriovoracaceae; genus CAYGTU01. The sequence goes on along the minus strand of CAYGTU010000006.1, from coordinate 10,931 downwards.
AGCAACAGAGTCATCAATTTGAATTTCTTGATAAAGATTATTTGTTTCAATTATTAGTTCAGCACCTTCTTTATTTGGTGTTATCTTAACAACTTTTCCAATATCTTTAATTAAACCAGTAAACATATTACCTTCTTATATTTATATGTAAGTCGTTTCCAACTTTATCAATGCTTGAATAGGAAAGCTCTATTGCTTCTTGCATTTTTTCAATCTCAATTGAATCTGTTGCTCCTAATCCACGACCAACGATCTTAGGGGCCATAAATATACTTAACTCATCCCAAAGATTATCTTTAAGGATTTGACTGATAATTGATTGCCCGCCTTCTATATAAACGGAACTTATTTTTTCATTAGCGATTTTCAAAAGGATGTCTTTAAAAGAATCGGTAGTTGGAGTAAGTATTTTTGTTTTACTTTTAAACTCATCACTAAAAAGATGAAGTGTATGATCAAAATTATTTGATTGAGAAACAATAAAGCGAATTGGGCAGTATGTATTCTCGAGTCTTGAAGTTAAACTTGGATTATCAAAACGAGCGGTATTGGCACCAATTAAAATGGATTGATAATTTCGTCTTTGTTCATGTACTAGTTTTCTTGATTCTTCACCAGAGATCCATTTTGAATCATTAGATGATGTTGCGATTTTACCATCTAGAGTTTGTGCATATTTTAGATGAACATAAGGTAAGCCTGTCGTGATAAATTTAAAAAATATTTTATTAAGATCATTGCACTCTTTTTTTAGAATATTTGTTTGTACTTCAATTCCAGCTGCTCTTAATAACTTGATTCCACGTCCAGCTACATTTGCATTGGGATCAGTTGATCCTATATAAATTTTTTTAATTCCACTCTTAATAATGAGGTCAGTGCATGGAGGCGTTTGTTTGTTAGTGTGACAACAAGGTTCTAATGTTACATATAACTCTGAACCCTCAATGGATTCAGTTGCATTTTCAATCGCATTAACTTCAGCATGAGCAGAACCATATTTTTGATGAAAACCAGTACCAATAATTTTTCCATTCTTAACTAAAACTGCACCAACATATGGATTAGGAGCAACCTCAATGGTTGCTCTTTTAGCTTCTAGAATTGCAAGAGACATGTATTTATCAGCATTCATCGTGCTTATAGATACAGAATTTAAGGATTTTTGGCAACTCTTTCAATATGGTGCAAGAGATAGACTGGAATCCAAAGTACTGAAATAACGATGTGAGACCATAACCAAATAGGCTTAAATGTTATTTCAACTTGTAAAAGATATCCACTAAGAATCATCGGTACAGCAAGTATTGTAAGTGACAGTCCTGATTTTTTCTTAGGAGTTTGAAATAAGTTTAACTTCTGTAAAATATGAGACTTCATTATATGTCCAAGAGAATAAACAAAAAGTGGAGCTATTAAAACATGAGCGTGTTGAAAAGTAGGTTGTAGGGGATGAGTCATTAACCCATAGTTTGATTCGACTTTAAAGAAATACTTTAAAATTCCATAGATAACACCAGAAATGACAACAGCATAGTTTGCAAAATGAACAAGTAACTTATCATTTTTGTTCAATTTTTATCTCATCATGAATTGATAAAACTCTCTTTACAGTATCATTTACAGCATGGCCTGATAGTGTTGCCCCAGTAATTCCATCGATGTCATCGCCAATTGAGAGTGAATTTTTAAGAGTTTTATTCAGATACTGTTGATTCCATTTTTCAGGTGTTTTATATTCTGGCGGCTCATTAAAAGCGGCGATCTTTATATCCTGAATTTTATTTTCATTTACTAAAACAACTAAGGTTTCATTTAAAGTTCTAACAATATGACTATCCACATACGCATAGGTAATTTTATTTTTACAATTAATTTTAAAACGAAGACCTAATCGAGAATAAAGTTCTTTTCCTGTTTTATTTTCAATACTTTTTTTCTGATCATTAGTTATATAAATATTTTCTTTTATATATTCACAATTTGGAAATTGCTTTAAAAGAATATTCATATAATTAGGATTCTCAATCGCTTGAGAATCCAGACTGAAAATATTAAAACTGATAGCCAAAGCCCAAATTATATTCATTTACTCCACTCTCAGCCTTATTGCTCTTAAGTGTATAATCAAACTTAAAAACGATTTGATTGGTTGGTTTATATGCTAACCCCATTGTAGTATTTGTTCTATCTTTTGAGAAATCTTTTGTTGCACCATCTGCTAAAGTTAGCTGGGTGTCATACTTCTCAAATCGCGTGAATAGATTAAGTGTCTTTCCCATTTTTCCTCTAAGGATATCATAGGCAGCTTCAAAATACCCACCGGCCATCTCCTCGGCAATATTAGAGCCAGACTCTGTATTAAAATTTTCAACATCATCTAGCTTCGCTATGACAAATAAACCTCTTAAGTTTAAAAAGTTTTTAGTCACATCAAAATGAGATTCAACAATGGTAACACCAATTTCATTTAAATCCGCACTTGTAGTTGAAGCATTACCCTTATAAAAAGAGACTCCAAAAGTAGATGAATTATCAAAGGAGTAATCTAATCTTGTTACAATTGCATTAGTCTCAGCATTTGTATCTCCACCAGCACCACCTTTTTTTCGACCACCACGTAGGCCATCTGAAGAAAATCCTTCAGCATCAAATCCATTAATATAATAAGCTCTATAACTTAAATTCCCTTTTGTTCCATAAATACCAAGTCCATTTTCTCTCCAAGTAGAAGGAATAATCTTTTGCTCTACTTCAGGTCTACTTACAGAATTAAAAAGATTGGGCTCGTGTTTTTCGTTTACGAGTCCCATTGGAACAAGTAAAAGTCCAAAACGCGCATTAAATTCAGGGGATTGCATATAGTCTAAAAACATAAACTCGCTATAAATTTCATCAGCGTGTTCGATTTCAATCTCTGTGTTTATTAGCCAGTTTTTATCGAATTTATAACCAAGGTAAATAACGTTTCTCAGAGCTTCTGTTTTAGCATTTTTTTTTACATCTTGATCATCTTCATTTTTATTTTCAAAGTTCTGGTAATAAATTTCCCCGTATGCTCCAATAGAGACACCTTTTTTAATTTGATATACTTTAGAGGCTGAATTACCAAGACCCGAATAACTTTGAGTTGCTTCATTACTTAAATTAGATGATTTTAAATTATTTATTTCTTCAGCAAGAATTTCAATTTTTTCACTGAGCTCTTTATTTGTTTGAGCATAGGCATTGATACATATTAATGAAATTAAAATTAACACACCGTGTTTCATGGGCTTTCCTCTTGTTAGGCATATCAAACAAAAGAAAGGGTAGTCCATACAATTAATTTTTGCAAGTATTAATTAAGCTCGGAGTAATTATAAATATTAGGCTCTTTCTTATAAAACTCTCTATAAGTTTTAAGTGAATAACTTGGGGCAACACCAAGCCATTCTTTTACAAGAGAATCATTATGGCCGTAACTTATCCATTTGATGATACAGGCCTGTCTAAGATTTTTAGCAGAGAGATTAATAGATAGCTCTTCTTTAAACTTTTTAAATATGATCTCGATTCCTCGAGGGGAAATTTTAGGACTGATAATTGAGTAAGAGTTTGCGTTAAACAATAAGCCTTGTTCATCTAGTTTATTTGAATCTTTAAATTTTTGTAATTCATTTATGTAAGAACTAATAAAAGAAGTCGTCTCGGGTGGAACAGGGATTGAATAGGGGTCACGTTTTGGAGGAATAACCATTAATCTATAACCATCATTTGATGTTATGATACTCTTTATAGTTAAACTTGAAATGTCGCTTACTTTCAATCCACATCCATAGATTAAATGAACCAGAAATAGGTTTCTTTTACAGATTAGTTTCTCTAGGTCATTGGATTTATCAATCTTCTCACTTAAAGCGTGCACAAGTTTGATGATTTCAATTTGAAGTGTAGGATTGGGTGCATCCAAAGTCTTAGGACTTACAGGAATCTTTTTGACCGGATTCTCATTTACCTTTCCGAACTCAAGAAGATAGTCAAAAAATAACCTAAGGGCTTGAATTCTTCTTCTTCTTGAATTGTCTGAGTCATATTTTTTATCAATGTAATGAGAGTACTCCATTATAAATTCAGTGCTCAAATTAACAAGATTTAAATGATTTTGTTTTTCATCTAAGAAGTTGTTAAAAATATTGAGATCAGTCCTATAGTTTTTGACTGTGTTAAAGCTTTTGCCTTCATTTTGAAGTCGTTTGAGAAAAGAAGCCTCAAGCTCAAGTAGGTTATTTATTGATGAAGTTTGCATTCAGTTATTTTAGCACCATTTAAAAATACATATGTCCCATTTTGACCGTCTAAATTCAAAAATTGCGACGTTTTGACACCTTAGGTGACATTATACACCTTTTTGTTGTCCGTAAATACCTGATTTGTCATTGGAGGGTATTTGGCACACTTAATGCAATATCTATTAATAAGAAGGTCAGGACAGGAAGTCTAGATCAATACTGCAAATGGAATTGCCTCTCAGATTATCAGGAGGATCGAGAAATGGAGACAAACGAGGTTATGACATTTTTATACTTTTCAGCAGCGTTACTAGGGTTGAATCTAGTTCTACACTACAAGATGAGTCGCACAAAAGTTAAGGTTCCAGCAGAAATTAAAAATATTCATTATAAGAAAGTTTCATAATAAAATGCTTATTTGTTTTCCCCCCAAGAGACGTTAAGCAGAAAAAGCCCTAATTTTTTAGGGCTTTTTTATTTTCCTGAAAGGGAGCGATTATTTTTTTCGGTGCTATAAACGATGGAAACATTTCCAAGGCATTTCATGACAGCTTTTTGAATCTTACTAAATTCACTAGATTTTAATTCTTCATTAGTAATAATTTGTGAATGAAAACTTAGATTATCTTTAATGACTAAATTCTTTTTCTCGTATTCAATCTCTCTTGAAATATCAAGCCATTTAGATTTAACAAAGCAACCTAAGTTATCAGGATCTCCAATAATATTAATATCTGATAAAGTATACTCGCTCGTATATTGATTCTGCTTGCCTAAATAAAGCGAACCAACTCTTTTAGAAATATCAGTGTTAAATACCTTAGCTATATCATAACTTGGTGCTGATACAGCACTTCCTGCTGTAGTAGTGGTATGATCTAAAATTCCTTTATAATCAAACTCAAATGCAATATCTGTAGTTATATTAGATTTCAAATTATAAGGCTTTAAATTCCATGAAATAGGCTCTTCGTCACTAGCGATTGAGTTAACTAAGTAGTAGTTTATTTTATCTTTAGGTACCTTCCTTTCAAGTCCGGTCATATTAAAAGCGGCTTTACCTAAAAGTTTAAGCTCACCTTTAACTTCTACCTTTCCTTGATCTGAAAGTTTAACAAATTTTTTCAAGTAGATTTTATTGACTCCAGCTCCAGCACTTTCAGTTTCTATTAGATTATGCATCTTAGGTTTTAAAACAAGAGATTGAGTGCCTTCAATATCAAAGTTAATCGATTTTGCATCACTGACAAAATTTGTGGGATCTACCCAAAATACTTTTTTATCAATCTCAACGTACACGATAGCATGATTAAATAAACCTGTTTCAGGTAAAGAAGTTAGAATTCTCTTACTATAAGATGAAGAAGTTGATCTATAGACAAATGCTGGCCAAGCTTTAAAGCCAAGATCTCTTAGAATTGCAACAGTAATCGAACTATAATCTTTGCAATCACCAGTATTTGTTTTTAGTACTTCAGTAAATTTTTGTGGAACAAATCTTCCATTTACAGTTCTCCAGTCCCCTAAGTAAGTTACTTTGTCAGAAAGTAGAGAGGTAACTTTATTAATTTTATCAATAGGATTTTTTTCTTCTTTAGCTTATTTTGATATTTCATTAATCTCTTTTGGTAAATTATCATTAATAATTTTTTCATATTGATCAAAATATTCTTGATGAACTAATCCCCAGTCTTTGTGGGTTGAGACAGAGACTATATTAAGATCTTTTTCAGATATTACACCTTGAATTTCTTCTGTGATTTTGTAGAGAGCTTCTTTTTCTAATTTTATTTGATAAGAGTAAAGATTGTTTTTTTTATTATTCTTAGTTGTTAGAATTTTATGAGGATCAATTTTTTCAATAAATAGGGGAACTTCAGATACAATATTTATAGTCCCAGCTTTTTCAAAACTTCTCGTACCAAAAGAATAAGTTTGAGAAAAGAAATTATCAATCGCCGTTTTAAATACAGTCGTCTTATATTTTAAATAAAGTCGACTACCAATAATAACATTTGGATAAGCTATGCTGACAATTTTTGTTGAATCAAAACCACTGGATGCATTTTTTTGATCTTTAAAAACTATTTTTGATTTATCAACAATAAATTCCTTATTTCCTAGAAAGGTCTTTGCTTCAAGAATTTCAATTTTAGTTGTATCGCTATTATAAGATATATTTCTTATGGTATTTGAATTTCTACCTGATTCTGTTAATACTTCAACCTCCTCTTCAGATATTTCTGAGAAAGTTGCATCCTTATTTATATACATATCTATATTAATATAATTAAACCTTTCTGATACCTCAGAGGGCTTTAACCACCGTGCCATAGAGTTATTAATAGATAATAGGATTGCAAAAATAGGTAAGTAGTTTTTCATTCAATCTCCTAAAGCTTACTTATCGGCGAAAGAGTTTAGGATATGACGATTTAAGATTAAAAATAACATGTGAAATCAATTACTTACAATTGGGTTCAGTATGTAAATATTTTCAGTCGTATTGCCATGCACTAGAACCCTTGCTATAAGGATTGTATTAGTTTTTGGCCGGTAATGCGGTAGATGAGGATATAAATGGAACAAGTGCGCCAATTCGGTGAGAGCATCTCCAGACATTTAGAAATTGAAATAAAAAATAATATATTATTTTTTGAGGCATTTTCTCATCCTTCTTTTATTCATGAAAATGAAGTAGTTGGAAAATCCTATCAGCGTTTAGAATTCTTGGGTGACGCTGCTCTTGATTTAATTATTAGTGATTTACTTTTAGAAGAGTTTCAAGATTGGGATGAAGGCGAGCTTTCAAAGCTTCGTGCACAAATAGTAAATGAAAAATCTCTGGCTGAAATTTCGAGATCGATTGATCTTGGAGAATATGTCTTTCTCGGAAATGGCGAAATCCAAAATAATGGTCGAAATAATGATTCTATCCTTAGCGATATTTTTGAATCTTTAGTCGGAGCAATTTACATAGACTCAGGTATAGAACTTGCTAAAGAATTCGTTTTAAAAACATTAAATTATTACTTAGATCAAAAAGGAATAAGTCTATTAGAACTTTCATTTGATTATAAATCTAAGCTTCAAGAAAAAATCATGAAAGAATTTAAGTCAATCCCTGTATATGAAGCCAAAGAATTAAATGAAGGTTTTGAAGTTAGGTTACTTGTAAACAATAAAATCATTGATACAAAGTGGTCAACTTCAAAGAAAAAAGCACAATTATTAATTGCAGAAAACGTATATAAACATAATAAATTACTAAACACTTTAAGGAGTTAAAATGTTATTAACTGACCAGCATCCAAAAAATAAATCAATCATGATTTCTATTTTAGGAAAACCAAACGTAGGGAAAAGTTCTTTGATTAATCATTTAATTGGATTTGATTTATCAATTGTTTCTCAAAAGCCACAGACTACAAGAAATCAATTTCATTGTGCGTTTACAATAGATCATACCGAAATTATTCTTGTTGATTCTCCAGGTGTACATAAATCGACTCAAGAATTAAATAAGAGAATGAATGGGCAAGCTCAATTTGCTAATGAAGGAGCTGATTTAAATTTTTTACTGGTAGATATGACTCAGGATATTGAATCAGAAGTAAAAGATTTTATGAAAAACTTTGAAAGTAAATTAAATAGAACTTGGGTTATTTTTACGAAATCAGATATTGTTAAAAAAGATCTTAACTTAGCTGAAAAGTTTTTAAAAATTAAAGAACTTATTCCAACTGCTGAAAAGTTTTATAGTATCTCTTCTTTAACAGGAGATAATATTCATGCATTAACGGGAGATATCGTTGATGCAGCAATACCTGGACCACATTTTTATCCAGATGGAGATGTTTCAAATAAAAATGAAAGATTTTTTGTAACGGAATATATTCGTGAACAAGCAATTTCAATCTTAAACGACGAACTTCCATATGAAATAGCAGTTATTATCGATGAATTTAAGGACATGAAAATTAAAAAAGAATTTGATGCTGAAAAGAAAATTGAGAAATTTGCAGATAAACCTGCTGAAAAATCTTTGGATAAAATATCTGATAAAAAAGATAAGAAGAATGTTGAAATCACTTCTCATATCTCTGCCAGCATTATTGTTAATAGACCAAGTCAGCGAGCGATTGTTGTTGGTAGACAAGGTACAGTAATTAAGCAGATTGGAACAAATGCTAGAAGAAAAATTGAGGCCATGATGGGTGGAAAAGTTCACTTGAATTTACACGTAAAAGTAAGTCCAAAATGGTTTAAAAATAATTTCGTATTAGAGGAATTAGGTTTACCAAGAGTTCAGACCTCTGCCAGAGTATGGAGGAATAACTAATGAAAAGAGCAATGGTAGTATCCTTGATTGGTAGACCCAACGTAGGAAAGAGTACAATATTTAATAGATTGATGAAAAAACAGTTTAAATCAATCACTCATGATTTACCTGGTGTAACTAGAGACAGGCATTATAGTATCTGTACTTTTGATGAAGTACCTTCAGTGGATCCTCAAGATGTAATTCTTGTCGATACGGGTGGCTTCTATCCTGAGAAAATGGATATAGATGAGAGCATTAAAAGACGTAATAACTATGAACCCTTTTTTAATATCATGCAAGATCAAGCAAGAATCGCGATTGAAGAATCTGATTTAGTTTTATTTGTTGTTGATATCAGAGAAGGTTTATTACCTTTTGACCAAATGATTTGTCAGTATCTTAGAACTCAGAAAAAGAAATTTTGGATTCTAGTTAATAAATATGACTCAGATAAGCAAATGGGTGAAGAAGCAGATTTTTACTCACTTGGACTTGAAGAGGATCAGTTACAATTAATTTCAGCTGAACATGGTTTAGGTTGTATTCTGATTAGAGAAAAAATTCAAATTGAAGCAAATACTTTTAGTAAAAGAGGTCTGACTGACGAAACTGTACAAAAGGGTGTTACGCCGATAAATGATGTTGTTGGAGCTGTGGCCATTATTGGTGCACCCAATGTAGGTAAATCAACTCTTCTTAATAGATTAATTGGAGCAAATAGGGCCTTAGTTTCAAATATTGCGGGAACAACAGTTGATCCAATTGAAGCTTACATTAATTTAGACTTTGGTGATGATGTTGAAACTTTAAATGCAGTTGAAGATCAATTTAGAAAGAAAAATACAGACTTAATTGATCAGTATACTGATTATCTGAAATTTGAAAAAGAAGCTAGAGATAGTGGTTTTTATTCACCAGAAGATGAAGCAGATGACGAAGATATCGAAGAAGATATAGTTTTAGTTGAAGCTGCAGAGACTTTAAGAGAACTAGAAAGTCAAAATGATCTATTTTCAATGGAATCAATTGAAGAAAAAATCTTTAGTGATGAAATTGAAGAAAAAGAAGAAGTTACTGAAAACCCAAAAGTAAATCCTTGGAGATCAATAAAATTAGTCGATACAGCTGGAATTAGAAAGCTTAAATCAGTAGAAGGTTTTATTGAAGAGCAATCTGTGTATAGATCTCTTAAAGCAATAACTGAATCTGATGTTGTTGTGTTTATGATTGATGCTACTAAAGGAATTACTCATCAAGATAGAAGATTAATTGATATAACTTTAGAGAAAGGTAAATCAATTATTCTGACGATGAATAAGTGTGACTTAATAAGAGAAACTCTTGAAGATAAAAGAAAGAAAAAAGAGTGGTTACTTGATTTAAGAGCGACTGTGCCTTGGCTTGATTATTGTGAATTAATAACAATTTCGGCAAAAAATGGAACTGATCTTGGTGGATTAAGAAATGCCATTAAGCGTACATTACTTATTAGATCAACGAAAGTATCAACACCGAAACTAAATAAACTTGTTAAATTCTTAGTAGATAAGAATCCAATTTCAGTTAAAAGTTTTGGCGGAAAGCGTTTTAAAGTTAAGTATAGCAGTATGATTAAAGCAAATCCTCCAACATTCTTAATGTTTTCTAATCGTTCACAAGGTATTCCAGAGCATTATAGAAAATATCTTGTTAAATCTATTAGAAATGAATTTAAATTAGTGAACTCACCAGTTCATTTAATTTTTAGAACAAGGTCAGAGATTGCAAGTAGAATTAAGAGGGCAACAGTTAATAGTGAAAAAAATATATAGAAAATTTTCAAAAGAAGAAATAGCAGACCTTCCCTTCATTAATTTTGAAGGGAAGATTCATCTTATTTTAAGCGAAAAAAAATGTAACGAAGTTATAAAAAAACTCTCTAAAGAAGACGTAGTTGGATTTGATACAGAATGCAGACCTTCATTTTCTAAAGGTGAGAGTTACGATATTTCTCTTTTACAATTATCTACAGATAATGACGCCTATTTATTCCGTTTAAATAAATTTGAATTTACCAAAGATCTTGCAGACTTTTTTGAAAATGATTCAGTTATTAAAGTTGGTGTGGCCATTCGAGATGATATAAAGGGATTGAAGAAACTTCATCCCTTTAAAGAAGAAAAATTTATTGAGCTTCAGACCATGGCCAAAGAAATGGGGATCGAAAATTTTGGACTTCGTGGTTTAGCGGCAGTACTTTTTGGAAAAAAACTCTCAAAACGTGCCCGTGTTTCTAATTGGGCGCAAGACAAGTTAACTGATTCACAAAAAAGATATGCCGCCACAGATGCTTGGAT
>CAYGTU010000005.1:0-40059 GCA_964352945.1 uncultured Bacteriovoracaceae bacterium | reverse complement strand
TATATGAAATAATTACAGGACTTGCATTAGAATCTCTATTGAAGAAGTGCAATTACTTCAAAAAAAATTAAACCGTTGAATTTAGATTATTAATTTATAAAAAAATTATTTTGCAGGATTGAGAAATAAATTAATCATGGCTGAAATGGCCTCTGAGGTTGCCCATCCTCCTGAATAATGACTTCGATTCGCTGTGCTTACAAGAATCGTTTTAATTTTGGGAGCAATCCAAACAGTAGCATAGTTATAGGTATTAGTTCCTGAATGAGTCAGCACATCACCTTTTGCCCATTTTCTTTGAGTTCTGCTCCAACCTCCATAAGTATATTCTTCAAGATTATCTACTGGATATAATTTGTGAAGTTGATCAAAACTTTCTTGATTTAAGAATTTGGAGTTAACGTTAAAACCATTCATGTGAACATTTAAAAACTTAACCCAATCAGGAATTGAGCAATGTACATTAGCAGATGGTCCATAAAATGCGGCATTATCATCATGCACAGCTTCAATGGTGTAGTCATCCTTTATATGCCCCCAAGGTTGACTCGGGTTATCTTCTTTTAGAATTGAAGTTGGTCCAAAACCACAAGTGTTCATTTCTAGAGGGATAAAAATTCGTTCCTGCATAAGCATTTCCCACGTTTTCCCACTGATTTGTTCTAGAATAAAACCTGCAATGATATAGCCAATATTGCTATAGTTGTATGTATGAATTTCATGCGTTGGAATTTGTGTAAGAAATATTCTAGCCAATTCTCTTCTTCCGATAGAGGGATCTAGTTCTTCAAGTTCTAAATGCAGTTCATCACTTGGATCCTTGGTCAAACCTGATCTATGGGCCAAAAGCATCTCAAAAGTTACTTTATGAAAATTTGGATGCATCTGAAATTTAGGCAATAACTCACTCAGAGTACTCTGCCAAAGAAGTTTTCCCTCTTCAACAAAGGTTGCTGCAAGTGTAGCAGTCATTGCTTTTGTACATGAGCCTAAATGAAACTTGTCTAATCTTGAAATCGGATTTCCAGAACCAACTTTTCTAATTCCTGAAACGGCATGTTCAACAAGATTGCCATTAATATAAGTGGCTGCTGCTATCCCAGGAATTACATAGGCATTTCTTAATATTTGCAACTTCTTTTCAAGTGCAGTTGCGGCCTGTTCTTGTGCATATGTTGAAAAATTCACTAATATCAATAAGTAAAATAATAGTCGTTTCATCTTTTCCATTAAGTCTGTTAATAAAAATAATTGTGAAATATTTCTATCATTATAGCTATAACTAAGATTAGTGAGTGAAATTTACTCAAATAAAGGTAATTATTACAAAGTTAAAATCACTAATCAATTAAACTTCCATGTAATTTTTTCAATTAATTCATTTAATTTCGTTGAGCTCAAGAATCCATCATATCATTTCTTTGAACGGGGGTTCAGGGTATGACTAAAATAATAATATTTATTTCTTTTTTAATTTCATTTACAGCAATTTCAGCTGAAACATTCTTATTTAATATGGATTTTTCCATTTATCATAATAGAGAATACAAATACCATTTCGACTTTTATCAAGGCTCAAAGGGTCTTATTATCAAAAGGAAAGTTGATGGTGTCCAATTATCCAATCATAATATTAATAGTGATAATAAGAGCTCAATCATAGCACTTACACCATTTGCAATTAAAGATAGTCTTTTCTCTTCTAATAAATCCAAAAAGCCATTACTCTATCTTTCTAGAGTTGGAAAAGATCATTATAAAATTACATTTCCAAAAGATATGATGGACTCGAAATGGGATAAAATTTATTTTACTGTAAGTGCTGATGAAGCAATTAGTGAAGATGGATTTGCCATAAAAAAATTAACTATTGGAGATATTATTAGAGATAGTTACTTTGGCCAAACGTTTCCAGTAGGTATTTCGAAAATTACTGCCATTAGGAAATAGATTTCTTTGCTATATAATTCCATGACTGAAACACAATCATAGAAAACAGACAGTATATTAGAAAATAATAAAAACCTGGTTGTAATGTTGTCTGCATTAAAGCTGTTATTTTAATATTAAAAGTCATTCCAATAATTTTTATCTTCTCTTGTCTTATTTCCATCTGACCATCAGTTGCTAGAAACGCTAAAAAAATGGCAACTACAAAAACATCGGCCATTGACCATTTTGAAATGAGACTGAGAATCTTTTTTAATTTTTTTTGATTAAATTTGGAATAAAGAATAAATGAAAAGATGAGTGATTTAGCTATTGGGATAATCACACTGAATAAAAAAATAAGAAATGCTACTAATGTTCTTTCTTTAAGGTAGAGTTCTTTGACCGTTCCCCAAATACTTCTGGTCGTATTAATAATGTCGTTATTAAATTTTGCTATTCCAGCATCAACATCTGAATTTAAACTTATTGTAACCATTGGCTCAGTGACTCCAAGCCATAGAAGCACTAACGTCAAAACAATTAATACACTAAATAAAATTTTTATTTTCTTTTCTTTCAATGACATACAAAGATTATAAATAATAAATACCCTAATGTTCAACTCTTTTTGTCGATCTAATTGCGAGAAGTGATATATCTAATTTTGATATTTGATTATTTTCTGAGACGGACGTAAAGTATATTAAGAGTTAGCGAGCGGCGACGCTAGTTAAAATCCACGAAGGTGAAAGTCCTTCCTATGGGACTCCTAGTTACCATAGAAGCCAGGATCTTCGAATTGTTTGGCGACAAAAAATTCGATTGCAGATCTGGAATAGCTTAATACTTTATCCGAATTATTAAGCTTGCGGACCAACAGGTTGTAGCATTAGTGAACCTTAGAAGTCCAAAAAGGGCCAGGCCTCGGAACCTGTTCACCCTTTAAAGAGTAATTGCGAGCCTTGTGGCAACTCAGGCGAAGCACGAAGTTATCAGTCAAGAATTAGGAATAAGCAGCTGATAAATTACTCGAGGAACTTACAGAGGATGACATGTTGGGAAGGGAATTTAATGAAAGCGCGGAAGCAACTTAGTAACAGGTAATACGACCAGTAATTACCGATACTATTGGGAAATGAGATAAAAACCAAAAGTATGTTAGTAAGTTGTGCGGAGGAGACTAGAAGTATAATCCATCAAGACAACATAACTTGAAGGATACGAGGGTCTCTGAGGTTTGATAAGTGTAATACAGCCTTTACACCTATCTTGAAACGGTATCTTCTGACTGTCGAAGATACGAGCGAATAGGACAACTTGAATGATTATTAGATGTATGTGTTGGTCACACTTAAGTCTAAAATGAAATCAAGGTAATTCCTAAACGGGAAAGTTGAACCTTGGCAACCGTACTGGAGAAAATCCAATGTGCGGATCGAAATGTAAAGAGTTAAGGCGTGAGGAATTTTTTAAGACGAAAGTTTTAAAAAATCCTCAACCCTCTCTTTAATTCTTTAAAATTAATTTTTTTCTTATCCCAAATTTACTTTTTCACCATATTTTTTTTCACTACCGGAACATAAACATAGTTATAAGCTCCACCTATTTGATGCTCAACTACTTTTACTTTTGTACATGAAAAAATCAGAAGAATACTACTAACCATTAAAAACCACTTCATCATTACCGCCTTGTAACTGCATCCGCATGGTTGATTTAATAATATAGGGAAATAAGAGTAATACCTAATATTCTATGTAGGTAGCTGAAATCAAAGCTACAACTAATATTATTCGTTTGTTTAAAATGCCAAAATTATTAGCCTATTTAAACTACTCTTCTTTGGATACAGGCCCTGGTTCTTGATAACTCATCCAAGAAAAACCAAATATGGCCACTATACAAGCAAGATAAGCCCAAATAGCAAAAATGTTTATATCTTTCATAGGTAGATTATAAGAAAAGTTTCTGATCTAGAGTATGATCTAGATCAGATTGAACTGGTGATATTTATCAGTGTTTATTTACAAGAAATCGAATTAACTCTATTCCAAGGAAAATCAGAGTTATAAGACTTAATTTTTAATGAAGTTACTACTTTATTTTTCATCTCTAAAACTAAAATATTTTCTCTATCACCTTGGTATTGATATGGACCCCATGCTCTAACAAAAAACTCATGTCTATATTCTATAGATCCAGTGCCATCGCCTCTTAAATTATTCTCATATCTCGTCTCATCACTCATTTGAATTCCTATAACCCCTTTATCAACATTGGTTACAGTTAAATGGATGCCACCTTTTTTTTCTAATTTTTGAATTTTGATTGTGCAGTTCTTGAAGCTTGATTGTTCAAGTGAGTATTTAACGTATCTCTCTTCAAATTGCATTGCCTGTGAATAAACTAAACTAGAAGTAAATAAGCTTAAACCTATTAATAACATTTTCATATAATCCCCTTTCTATCGATTTATCATGGATTTTGAATTTATTTGCCCTAAATTACTTTAGTTTGTAATTTATACTCATAAATGAGTGCAATTTCTGTCTATTTCAGCTACTTAAAGCTATAGTTAAAAAAGAATAAAATTAAAATATCGAGGGATTTATTAGTGATTTAGAATATAAACACCATAAAAAAGTTGTAGGTGAATATATTATTCATTTAAAAACTCTAAAAGATAACCAACAGTTTTCTGATCCAAATGGTCTGGCTGAATCACTCAATATTAACTCTACACTGTGGCCCATATTTGGTGTGCTCTGGCCTTCAAGTGATATCCTTGCCCATCTTATGGCTAAATATGAAATTGAAGGTAAAAGAATACTTGAAGTAGGATGTGGAATTGCTCTTGCAAGTCACGTTCTCAATTTTAGAAATGCTGATATTACAGCGACTGATTACCATCCTGAAGTAGAGCGCTTTCTTGATGAGAACACTGAACTTAATAATGCTTCTAAAATTCCCTTTATTAGAACTGACTGGGTAGATCCTCCTTCTGATTTAGGATTATTTGATTTAATAATAGGAAGTGATTTACTGTATGAAAGTGTTCATGCTGAACAATTATCAATTTTTATTGATCAGCAATCAAAGAAAACAGGTTGTGAAGTAATTATAATAGATCCTGATAGACCTCATAAAAATAAATTTAAAAATAAAATGATTGAATTTGGATTCAATCATAGAGCTGAACAACCAGAAGCCGGTGAATATTTACCATTAAATTATAAAGGTAAAATTCATTTTTTTAATCGATAGCTATTCGACTATTCGCCCTACACATCTGATATTTTTAGTAGCATTATCTCTCTTAATAGTACTCACTGTACCGTATACTCCATTATAGAACCAAGCATTTTGCCGAGCTGCTGAATAAATTGTTGCTGACCAAAAATCTTTGTTTATATTTGAAACAACAAATCGAATTCCATCGATATCTGCTTGAAAAAAATCATTTCTTGTAGGCAATCTCCAAGAAACTAAGCTAGAGTCGATTCCACCTTTTTCGTCTGTTTTTAAGGCCGTATCACCACACCAGTTTTCACTAGATCCAATAGTTGAACATGATACCATTTGTCCGCCTACAGGGAGATTTTCGCTATTTCCTGAAGCTTTACACCAATTACCTACTCCCATATTTTCAGACCACAATAACTTAGTGGCTGCATCGAACCAAATTTCTGAGCCTGCACTTGTTCTTACTACCAAATGCCAATTTGACTCTGCACTGATTCCATTACCTTCTCCTTCCCAACTAGAAAAAGAATTTTTACTTTTACAGTCTTCCATTTTTTTAACAATTGAATTTTGTTCAACTGCTGTTCCACATTCAGTATCTGGTCTAAGATTTTTAATTATAACTGAACTCGCATGACCTCCTTCATCATCATTACTCACTTCAGTTATATCTCTATAATAATAGGGAGATGTAGAATCAACTGAGCTAATTGATTCTACGGATTGAGTAATTTGCGGCATACCTCTATCTCTAAAGGCATTGGTAAAAATAATTTTTGATAGTCCATCCAAAAGAATTTGATCGGTAATGTCTTGAACTGGAGAAGTGACACTAACTGGATCCGATTTGTCCCCTCGTGACGCGTCCCCACAAGAAGTTAAAATACTGTAACATATTGTAAATATTAAAATTTTATGAAAGTCTTTCATCCTTGACCCTCCCTTTAGCTAATATAAAGCAAAGAATAGGCCAAAAAAA
This sequence comes from uncultured Bacteriovoracaceae bacterium, assembly GCA_964352945.1. GTDB lineage: Bacteria > Bdellovibrionota > Bacteriovoracia > Bacteriovoracales > Bacteriovoracaceae > CAYGTU01. Next base: position 33,905 of record CAYGTU010000005.1, on the reverse strand, counting down.
ACTCTCTTACTTTTTAGGTAAGAGAGCTTTGATATAGTTTTTATTTATTTATGAATTAGCAACCTTGATTATATTGATTATATCCATTTGTATTAAAATTATTATTACTTGGGCAAACATACTGACCATTATAGTTCTGTGGTTGACCACCGTTTTGACAAAATGGTTGTCCCATTTGGTTGTATTGAGCAGGTTGATACTGTCCTTGTTGTCCTTGATTGTAACCGTTTGTACAAACATATTGTCCATTATACTGAGTTATTTGTCCCCCATTTGGGCAATATGGCTGACCATATTGACTGTACTGAGGTTGAGTATATTGACCTTGTTGCTGATATTGTTGTTGATATTGAAATTGGCCGTTATTACAATTTCTATTATTATTGTTATCACTATCATCCCTTCCGCATGAAAATAATAACCCAATAAATAAACTCATTACTAATAATTTCATCTCTCTCTCCGATTTGAATGTTTCAAGTATATTAAAGCAATCTAAGGGCCAAACATTCTAACCAATTTATAGTGAGTTAAGTTTAGTAATTGTGGATAATAAAATGGAGTGTCTAAATTTTAGACAAAAAAAAGCCCGTCAATCAACGGGCTTAAACTGCATATATATCTTACTGGAAGTATCTTACCACCAAGTATCTCTTCTTCTAACCATATCAATATAAGCTTCTAGCTTATTCTTTTTATAGATATACTCATAAACTCTTAAAGTATCTGCTTCAACCATTTCAAAGCTAACTTTTTTTGATTCGATATGTTTTTGAGTAAAAACTAAATTAAAGCTTTCAGAATACCCTCTTTCTAAAGGTACTGTATAAGAGAAATCAATTGTGAATTTTTTATTTTTCACTACATAATAAGCTTCTGTCTTTAAACAATTATAATCATATCCCATATAAAAAGAACCTGGTGCATATCCATTTTCCCACTCAGTACAAATATATTTTTTTACACTAACTTTATATGTTACTAAAGTTTTTCTTGGAGAATATTCATTTCTCACAAAAGAAATAGCTTTAACAGCCTTGATACTTTTTTCTGAATTAATCATACCCAGATTAATTTCTTTAGAATTTAAAACTACTTCTTGAGTTGTTTCATAAGCAAAAGCGCTTGAAGCAACTAAAACTGCTAAAATTAAAAATTTCATATACTCTCCCAAAAATTGTGAAGTCACTATATAAAACTTTGAAGAAATATTAGCAAGGGAATAATATAAAGGAAGTATAATACGATGCGCATTATGCAAAATATACTTAAAAACTCACTTTCTTAATGTCTAATTTCTGTATTATTGAGATTATTATTTTCATCATCACGGTTTTTTAAATTTTCTTTTTTATATTCAAGATCCGTTAGGTTTTTCATAAATTCATTTAAATGTTCACCCTTAACATTCTTTCCATGCGCTTTAATTTTATCGACTCCTAAATGAGCCTGTTCTAGATAAGTTTTAACTTTAAAAACAAAATCTTTATCCGTGATGAGTAAGAGTTTATCTAAGAGTATGCTAACTTGTATATTATCTTCATGAATATAATCAGCTTCTATAATTTCCTCTAATAATTCTTGTACCTCAAAATTATTATCCCTTTCCGCAACTGCTAGAACTAAAAATGCATCATCAAGATAAGCTCTATATCCAATATGAGTTAAATAGTCTTTGTTGCTAGCATGAAATTGGCCATTTCCTTTGAAATCTCTTTTTTCAAGATAGATACGTGTTAGATTTTCTCTTTTCTTTAAAAATTCAGGATCTTTTGTGTAATCATAACTCGGGTCTGCTTGTGATTTATAAAAATAATAGGATAAATGTTCGAATAAAAACTCATTAAAGCAAACTTCCTCTACTTCCCATGTCCTGTCAGATTTAGCACACTCTGTAAGCGTAGGAGTTGTACCAACTATCTCTAAAGTTTGATTACTCCACCAGTTTGTTATACTTGATCTGAATTGATTGTATCGAGCATTCTCTGTTACAGGTAAAAATACTAAAGTAGCAACTGAACCCGTAAGAGAAATTCCAATTGTATATTTAAATAATTTTGCCATTGTTAAATTATTTAACCTTTGAGCTGTACCTTCAATTGCTTGACCTCTAATTTTTTCAGAAAAACTTTCAGTTTGTCCGTATTTATATCTCTGTCTTCCTTTCTTTTTAGAAGCTGCCGATTTAAAAAACGCACGAATTTCTGATCTTATTTCTTTTTTTTGAACGTATGAAATGACATCAGATCTAGACATCAAGGATTGATCTGCAATAAGTTTCTCAGAATCTTTTAGTAATTTCAACTGATCTAAACTCAAAGTTTCAGAAGGAAGATCAGAGAGAGAGTCTCTTAGAAAGTTTATCCTTCTTCTCATCATTTCGTGCTCTATCATGACTCCATGTAATTCGCTATTAAATCTCATATCATCATAAATATTACGTGAAAAAATTGAATCCACTTTATCTGACATATTTTTCACATAGGTTTTAAAGTTAGACATCTCAGTAAAGACTTTAGTTTTTTTAACAATTTCACCATTTACTATATAAGGAAGTTCAATCGAGATATTCTTTGTTCCCATAAAGCTTTTATGATCAACTCTATTCTTCTTTAAATATTCATTAATTGCGTTTTTCTGCATTTTAGCTTCAACACCTTCATTAATTTTCGACTTTAGTGTTTTAAAATATTCTTTATAACTATCGATCCAGTGTTCAGCATCTTTTAAGGCATCTTTAAATTTGGGACTTTCTTTATATAGAAGCGTATCTATTACACCAAATGTATCTTGAAATTTTTCATAATACTGAAAATAGGAAGAAACATATCCTTTAGTATTAATTCTTTGAAGTTTTGTTTTAATTATATCTCTTTGGACAGAAAAACCATCGATTGTTCCATCAACAGCATGAGCATTTTTATGAGATTTTACAATAAGATCATTAATCTCATCAAACTTTTCATCTTTTAAAAGATTATCTATTTCTGAACGTTGCCTTGTTCTTCCTTTTAAATCATTATCAATGCGAGTTAATTGTACTTTACAGGCTTCTTCTGCAAGAATGCTGAATGCTAAGATAAATGAAATGAAAGTACTAAGTGATTTCATATTTCTATTCTTTTCCTTTTACTTCATTTGAGGCAGGTTTTCTCATTTCTTCCCACTCTTCTAATCTTTCTTGATATCTTTGTAATTCATATTTTTTAATTGTACTACTTTCTTTAGCAAATTTAATAATTTGTTTTTGTATTTCGATTGCTTCTTCAAACTTTCCATTCATTGAAAGTGCAACAGCATACTCTTCAGTCATAAGCGCTTTATTTGTTAAAAGTAATTTATATTGAATAGCTGCTTCTAATGCCTCACCCTTATATTCATTTGTGAACTCATTACTCGATTTTACCATCCAGATAAATTGTGAACAAAACTTTTCATTTCCTTCACTACATTTTGCAAAGCTAAAATCGAGAGCTTTCCTTGATTCTTTATTTAATTTATCTGAAAGCTTTATTTGAAAATAATTATAACAGTCATTAAAATTACCTACTTTATAGCATTTATTTTTATAAATATCGGTTACATGTTCTGATTCACCAATTATTTTTTGATGTAATCCTGTGAAGGCAAAAATATAGGCAAATAGAAAGAATGTCTTAAGTCCATATTCAAGATAATAACTAAAAATACTATATCGTTTTAAAATTTCTTTACTCGCAAGAAATTGGGCAAGCCATTTAAAGGAAAATAAAATAAAAAAGTAAAATCCAATCAGAAAAAAGACTTGTAATAATTTTAATAGATAAGTCGTATCATCCCAACTTTGCACAAAAGTGAGAATGGACATTAACATTGTCGTAAACAACGCAAAGGCTTTTTGATTTGCTCTAAAGTCTTTCATTTTAAACTCCCAATTATATTCAATAGCTTATCGGTTGAAATAACTGAGTAGTTTAGTAAAAAGTTATATTAAATTTATGTTAATTCAATTAGTTACCTATAATTTACTTACATCCTTTCTCAAAAAGAAGTAATATTTAGATATGTCATTAATCGTAACTTTTAACGGTCAATTTAAAAATTATAACCCCACTCAAATTGAGCATACTCATCGACTAGAAAGAATGTCTCGCATTGCTCCAGTCTTTAATGACTTACTCCACGAATATTTAAACGATGATGTAATTAGAGATCAACATCCTAATAGTAAAAATCAAAAAAAACTAAACCATACTAATGATGAAAAACTAAAATCATACCAAAAATCTTCAAAGGGAATGACAAGAAAACTTTATGCCAGAGATATTATGACTAAAGATATCCATAGTATTGAATCAAATAAAACCCTTAAAGATGCAATTCAATTAATGGGCCTGCATCAGTTTCATCATTTACCGGTTGTAGATAATAATATTATGCAAGGAATTCTATCAGATCGATTAATTTTTAAAGCATTGGCGAATGGAAAATCACTCTCATCTAAAGTTGATTCAATTATGGTGAAAAAAGTTTTGACTGCTCAAGATCATACCTCTATTTCTGATATTGCTCGTGCCATGCTAGTTGAAAAGATAAGTTGTCTTCCTATATTAGATAAAAAATTAAGCGTCAAAGGTGTGATTACAACTTCAGATATTTTATCATTAATGATTTCAAGCTTTCCAATAGAAATTTATGGTTAAAAAAAAGCGACTTTTCTAAAGTCGCTTTGATTTATTTGATTAATCTTTTTTAATGATTCCATCAATTGAATATTTACCCGGTCCAACCATAAATATTAAGAGTGAACAAAGTAAATAAAGAATGGCTTTTTCTTTCTTTTCAAATGGATCAGCATTATGAGCGACAAAAGCCGCTACAAACATAGTAAACCCAAGAGCTGCAGAAGAGAGTCTTGTTCCAAGACCAATTGCTATAAAAAGACCACCAATTAATTCTGAAAGAGCCGCAGCCCAAGCTGCTCCTGCTGCAAAAGGTAGCCCTAGGCTTGTTAAATAACCAATAAAACCTTCTGCTGGAGGTACTTTTCCTAACCCATGAGCAAAGGCCATAATTAATCCAAAACCAATTCTGAAAATTAACAGACCTAAATTGAGTGTTTTTGATTCATAATTTTCACTATGAAATAATATTTTCCTTACCATTACTTGCTCCTTTGCAAAAAAAAAGACTCCAATAAATGGAGTCTTTTCTTAATTCCAATAATATAAAATTATTATCTTAATTTTTTAGTTAAAGTACAACCACTTTGACTCAAATTAATTTGAAAATCAAAAGTTAAACAACCATAAAACTGGTATGTTTGTTGTCCATAAGAAGCACCTGGAAGAACTACAACTTTTCCATTTCTATCAACTTCACATGGGTTATTCATTGTACATTTTTGTCCTGATTCATTACCTGTATTATTAATACCTACAACTAATCTTGTACCCGTTTCAACAATTGGAGATCCACTTGTTCCACCAATAGTGTCGCATCCTGGTTCAGAATATCTAATTGAATCAGTCCAAGTCCAACCAGCTTCTTTGATCATGTAGATAAAAGCATTGATATTACATCTATAACCTCTTTCCCAGTAACCTGAAACAATATCGATTGGAGCATTCATTATTGGTCTATGTGGATGAAGATCAAAAGCTCTGATACCCATTCTTAAAAGATCATTATAAGTTTCTTTTAATTGATAAATAGCTGCATCTGTACCAGTCATTGTTCCATAAACTAATTTAACAGCAGTTACATTGTGGAATTGCATAGCTGTATCAGCTACTTTCATAGCACGAGTTACGGCCTTATTATAAACAGCATAACCTGGCTCAAGAAATGGTCTACCTAAACAGTGACCATTAGTTAAAACATAAGCATTACTTTCAAGTGGCTGACCATTAAATCTAACTACTGATCCAGAACAATTTGAAAGCTTTACTATACCTTCAAAGTCAAAATTGCTTTCTAATTCATTTACATATACTTCGCTGAACTTAGCAATATTAGTTGTTAAAGCATTAAAAGGTGCTCTTGGAATTGCAAATGCCGAAATTGATGAGATTAATACGAGTGTTGTTAATAAAAATTTCATTACGTCCCTTGGTTCTAATATTATTGGGGACACCTTAACGATTTGAGACTAGGTATGTCAACTTAATGGAATTGATTTTTAAGCATAATTTGACCTAAACTAGTTACGCAATGCGACAATAATTACGACTAACTACCTCAAAGGCCCTGTCCCGTAGCTTAGCTGGATCAAAATCATAGTTTTCTGAGAGTAACTCTCCTCCAACTTCAATTTCTACTTTTATATTTTTTTGAAAACATAATTTAAAAAGATGAGGCAAAAAACTCATATCATCGTACCAACACACAAGATCTCTTTTATTAATATCCATACGAGATGAATTAATAGACTTATAATTAATTGTTAGAGGCATGATTTTCGAATCTGTATTAGTTGCACTTGCAAAAAGTGATCTCTTGAAATTTAATACCTTTTCTCCGTTCGTACTTGTTGCCTCTGGGAATACTGTAACATTAAATCCTTGTGACAGAGCATCTTCGATATCTTTAATTTCATTTTCAATATTTGATTTATTTCTTCTTTCAACAAATAAGCATCCTGCCAATTTTGCAATCTGACCTAAAACTGGAATATTACCCATTTCAACACTTGTAACATAACAAGTTGGAATCAAACTACTTATAATAATCATATCCAAATAAGAAAGATGATTACAAACAATAAAGTAATTTGACTCCAATTTTTTAAAATTCGCTGAATCAATTTCTATATCAAGTATGAAAGCCATGACCTGCGAATAGTAACTCACTATCCGAATCAAAATATTCCTCACTCTCTTCGGTTTTAACTCCCAAAAAAGATAAATAGGAATAGTACATACAAAAAAAGAACAAATTAATAACAACAGAAAAAAAAACTTGCTCATTCCAGTTAATGATTTCATTTTCTCTCCTCAAAAAGATTAGTTAGTATAAGTTTGTAATTTATCTTGAAAATCAAATAATTTAATTTTAGTCCTCTTTAAGGCTTGTTTAACTATATACTTGGGAAACGTCATCAAGCTCACTTTACCAACTTGTAAAACTTCATCCCCACTTTCAAAATTAAGTAAGTCTTTATAATAATTTGTTAATTTCATATTTCTATGATGAAATCTTTTATCATCTGGATCTTTTTGCCAAAATGTACCCTCAACACTTCCTTCAAACACAAAAGAATCTAGATTAAATCTTGCAGAATCATTAATTGCTATTTGTTCTCTATATTTAGTGTCAATATCTCGAGCTATATGAAGATGAGTCATAGATGGAGCTTCAATTCCAAATGGTGATGGATAAATATCTTCAAAATACAAAGCAACATTTCCAATACTCGAAAGAACACAGGCACAATTTGTGACCCAAGTATCTTTAAAAAGTGACTCTTTAAAAAGATAATTTAATAAGACTTTACTCGTAAGTTTATGGGTTAATTTTTCTCCACGTGCATCTGGATGAACACAAGTAAGTCCTGTGTGAAAGACATTCCCTACATTTTCAACTGGTAGAATCAATGCTGAACAAAATCCTAATAATTTGCCATTCTTGTCTCTAGCAAAAGCAATTACAGCTCTTTCTAATTCTTCTACTTCTCCAGTTAATACTTGGTAATGTGGTATTTCATCTAGGCAGCTTGAAGCAAGTGTCCTCATTTCTTCAACCATCTTAACATTTTGCTCTTGTGTCTGAGTCTTCCCTGGGTAATAAACTATATCAATATTAAATTTTCCCATAATTTGCCTCCCGCAAAAAATATTGTCCCTAAACCAATTTTAATGAGAAAATTCAAAAAGTACTGTTAGCTATTTGTTAAAATTGCTCTAAATCTTAGAAATGTGTGAGAAAGTATTAATTAACTGTTAGGATTAATAATTATTTTTTAATTTTGATCTGAAAGCTATATCCTATATTACACCCTACTTGCGCCCTAACATAAGAATGATCAATCCGCCCACCATCAGATAATAGACCATCAGTAACTTTAATTGCACTTCCAGCTATAAATGATTCTATAAATAGGTGATCATAAAAAGTAACTCTAGCGCCAGCATCAAGCTGTGCTAAAATTCCAGAGGCGTGAAATCGTGGTCCTTCATTTTTCTTATTTTGAACATAGGTGTCTGAATGAAGTAAAGGAGTCCCGACTAAAACACCAGCATGAGTAGTGATATCAATTTTCTTTCCATTAATAACTCTATACTCAATTCTAGGTCCAACAGAAACTTGATTTTCACCATCAGTATATTCTAAGTAGATATTCTTATAGGCACCAAAACTTCTAAACTCTCCATCAAGTTGTTCGCCAAAGTAATTCCCTGTAATTTTTCTTTGATATCCTTCATATCGATCATCTTTGGGCTCCACTGGTAAGTATTTTGAATGTAATTGCCTAACTGAGACTCCCCATCTCACTTTTTGTTTGTCATCTTTCCAAGGTTTCATCCATGTTATTGTGGCTTGATATTGAGGAACATCAAAAAGATATGGTTTACCTTTCTCAGGTAAAATTTTATTAAACTTTGGCTGATCAGCGGCTGTTACACCATGAGCAGTGAAATCATAACTCTGCCCACCATCTGGACTCTTAACATGAATATCTGATTTACTAATCCAGTTCTTTGGAGTGTCATGATATCCCCATGAAATACTAAATTCTCCAATACTTTTTTTATCCTCTTTGGGTACGAAATAAGCCTTATTAATTGTTAAATTTGATTCTACTTTTTTTGCTAAAATTGTAATTTGTTTCTCGTTGGAATTTGTGTCTTTTAAAATATCCTTGGCTATTTGATAAGAAGCATCCTTAATTAAATATTCAGGTATTTCAATTACTCCCACATCTATTGAATTAGTCGCCGAAGAGCAAGTTTGCTCAATCGAACTATTTACATCTCCTACAAAACTTTCGATCTCTTTACTTGTTAGCGAAATACCGCCTTCACATTCAGAGTTTTGCGAATGAGCAATATTAAATGAAAAAATCAAAAATAGCCAAAGCATTGTTCTATTCATGTTTAGATAAGGTGCAAGGGAAATGCCATAAAAAATGTTAATCAGGGCCCTGATTATGACTATGTTTTAAAAAAATGTCGAAAAAATAGACAATATTTAAGTATATTATGCCTCATTTATGGCATCAAACTTGGATATATAAAGACATGATAAAGGGGATTATACTATTTATATTTACCTTAAATATGGCCTGGTCACAATGTGATGGGGGCCTTCCTGAAATCCTAGCAGATGAAGTAATTCAATCAGTAATGATTAAACCAAAGCAAGAAATAAATGAGAAAAATTATATTGTTGAAGATAAAAAAAATAAAAATGCATGGTATTTAACAATTAGATTTGGGCCAACATTTAATTGGTATGAAAAAACAGACTGGAGTATAGATACTGAAAATATTAAAATTACGGCTGCAGATGTAAAGTTTCATCAACGTAATTCTATGAAGTTTTATGAAGATGCATTAAAACCAAGAAAAATGTTTCAAGACGGGAAAAATCCAGCTCAAATTGTAGATGAACCATCCAACGTTTTTTACCTTGAAGCAGAAAAAGAAAATAAGTTTGTCGTAGGATTAATAACCACACACAATAAAATTGCAATGCGATCTTTTCATGAAATACATCAAAAAGGTGAAGAAAATCCGAACAACCATATTTTAGTTCAGGGTACAATTAACGAAAAAGAAATTAATGAATTTAGAAACCTCCCCTACCTTTTTCAAAATATTGAAAGCACAGCTCAATTTTATGAGATGCAAGTTTACGCGCAAAAAATTATACCAATCCATTATAAAAAATCTGAAATCAATTTAAAATTAGGAGCTGGAGCTGGAATCTATGCGGGAACAAGCTATCACACTTTCAGAGACCCTGATTCACAAAAATTCATTGAAAAAAATCATAGTTTTCATATACAGGGCGTGAATGGATCAGGAAAAGCAAGTTTAGAATATGTTTTTCCAAAGAAAAGATGGACTCTCCAAGGAGATGCAACTTATAGTCTTGGAAAATTAACTCCTAAAGCTTTTGATGGTACGAGTGATTTTAATACTCTTGAAAATTACCGCGTTGGATTTACTTTAGGCCATAAATTTAAAATCAAATAATTCCTTAAATCTTTCGGGTATCTCTGAATCTACTTTTAACAATTCTTTAGTTTTTGGATGAATAAACTCTAGGCTTTTGGCATGTAACATTAAGCCTTTACTAAACTTTATTTTATTGTAGTGAAAATCCCCCACTACAGGTAATCCGCCTTCACTTAGATGAACGCGAATTTGATGAAGTCTCCCTGTTTTGGGAAAACACTCTAGTAAGGCAAACCCCTTGCTCTCTTCCAATAATTTAAAATGAGTTATCGCCTGATCACCTTTAGTGGCACTTTTAGCTAATTTAAAATGTCGCATTTTATATGATTTTAAAAAGTTTTCAACTACCCACTCTGAAGTTAAGTTTTCATTTTTTAATATATTTGAAACAGCCAAGTAAGTTTTAGTGATTTTTTTATCACGAAAAAGGTCGGTAATATCTTTATTATAATTTCTATTCTTACAAAACAGGACAAGTCCAGAAGTTGCAGCATCAAGACGATGATGTAGAGCTAAGTAAATTTCTTTACCTTCTCTTTTATTTAAAAAATCTTGTAATAATTGATAAAGATTTTCTTTCTTGGGATTTTGAGTATTTTGTGTGGCCAGACCTGCTGGCTTATTAACTATGATTAATACTTTATCTTCATAAACAATATCAATCATTAATTAATTTTTGAATTTCGCTTTCAAGATCAGATGGTTTAACTTGAGGTGCAAATCTTTTAATGGGATTACCATTTTTATCAATCAAAAATTTAGTAAAATTCCATTTTATTTTTTCTGTTCCCATAAGGCCAGGGAGTTGATTTTTTAAAAACTTATAAAACTCATCAGTATCTTTACCGTTGACGTCAATTTTTGAAAACAGAGGAAAACTAGTTTTAAAAGATAAATCACAAAAACTTGCAATTTCATCATTACTACCAGGTTCTTGAGCTCCAAACTGATTACAAGGAAATGCCAAAACTACAAAATTATCTTTATATTTCTTATAAAGTTCTTCTAAACCAGTATACTGTGGAGTAAATCCACACTTTGAAGCAGTATTGACGACTAATAAGACTTTTCCCTTATATTCAGAAAGAGAAACATCACTACCTTTAATATCTTTTACTTTAAAATTATAAATACTCATCGTTTTAATCCTAATATTTTACTGAACACCCATAAGGTGCAGACTTTTCTGTTTTTATTGCCCTACCTTTAGAAATATCATCAAAGGCTTTTAAAATGTAATTATCTGCTTTTTTTATATCATCTGAATCAGAAGAAGCAATACTATCAATCGCTCCTTCATAGACTACTAATCCAGCTTTATTTATTATAAACATATGGGGTGTAGTTTTAGCTTCATAAAGCTTACCCACTTCACCTTTAGGATCTAGTAAAATAGCTGTTGCATTAGAATTAAACTGCTTCTTATCTTTTAAAGCTTGCTCTGGAGTGCTATACCCTTGCCTTCCTTCAGCTGAAGAAATAACTGATAACCAAACAGCTTTTTTCTTTAGAACTTGTTCTTGCACTTTTTGCATATTATTTGAACCATAGTGCTTTTTAATAAAAGGACAACCATGATTTAACCATTCTAATACGATGTATTGACCTTTGAATTGATCAAGTGAAACATCCCTACCTTGTTCATTTTTCAATTTGAAATTGGGGGCCTTCTTACCTACTAATGCAGCAAATGAAGATGAACACAAAAATAATGTTAATAATAAAGTTCTCATAAATACCTCTCTCGTATACTAAAATAGTTCTATAGCTAAGACAAGTTCTATTATTCGCTATGTTGCTGAAATTACAACATCTGTCCCGAAGTTGTCTAAGATTATTAAATGGTACTCTATGTATTAGTTTTGTTATAATTAGGTATGAAAAAATACTTAATACTCTTACTTATAATGTCATATGCAAACGCCGGTTGTTTTAAAAAAGAAGAACAACTGATCGGTGAAGACATCTTAACATTTAGTTGGTTTAAAATTGAAATATATAAAATTTCTAATTGCAAATCCGAAAATACAAAAAGTCTTCAACTAAAATTCATTAAAGACTTAGAAGCTTATTATCTCAATCAAGGCTGGGATGAAGGGTTAATTCCTTTTAAAAATAATGAAGAAAATAAAACAGCTATAGCATGGATAAAAAAACATACACCCGATGCAAAAAAAGATGATCTGATTATTTATCAAATTGATAAAAATCAAGAATTAAATATTCTTCACAATAATAAATTACTGGCCAAAACAAAAGATCCCATCGTTTTAAAAATGATCTTTTATCCTTGGATAGGTGAAAAACCCATTAGAGAAGAATTAAAAAAGAAATTATTAGGAAAAAAATGATACCTTACCTTGCCCTCTTTTTATTATTTCATCTCTTTTATATTTATTGTACCTATAAAAAGAATTTAGGTTTTATAGATTCAGCTTGGGGACTTGGTTTTATCGTTTTTCATTTAGGCGCTTTAATTCAGTACTATCCAATTAGCTTAAAACCAACTCTTATCATGGTATGTATTTCAATCTGGGGTATCAGACTTGCCATTTACCTTCATAAGAGAAATTCTGGTAAGCCTGAAGATTTTAGATACAAAAACATGAGAGATAACTGGAAAGGAAAAGCTCCACTTCACTCTTATTTTAAAGTTTTTTGGCTACAAGCAGTTCTTCTAATGATCATTTCTATACCTAGTTTTAATGCCATAAAAACTAGTGGAGAACTTAAATGGTATAATATGATTGGATTGTTTGTATGGGCCTTTGGATTTATTTGGGAGACATGGGCAGATAGTACTTTAGCAAAGTTTAAAATAGAAAATAAAGGAATTTGTAAATTAGGCCCTTGGAAATATTCACGTCATCCAAACTACTTCGGTGAAATAGTTTTATGGTGGGGTATTTATTTGGCCACTATACCAAACCAACCTTGGATGATAATCGGTCCCATCTTAATCCATTTTCTCATCTTAAAAGTATCTGGAATACCAATGCTTGAGGCTAAGTATAAAGATAATCCTATCTATCAAGAATATATCAATGAAACAAATAGCCTCATTCCCAAAATCTTTTAGAAGCTAAATTTTCTTTTCATTTTTATATTGTTTGGCCTAGAGTAAGTAACTTGGACAACGCTAATATTTCTCATATAAAAAGCCGCCTCACAATATTCTAGATAATAATTCCACTTTCTCTTAAAGCTATCATCAAATCCTAATTTACTAATCTCAGACCAATTCTTATTAAAGTTCTTGGCCCAAATATTTAATGTTTTTGAATAATCTATACCGAAATCTTTTAAATTAACCAAATGAAGATCTGTATGTTTATTAATTACTTTATTCATCTCGCCAACTGAAGGAAGAAGAGAACCTGGAAATATATAAGTTTGAATCCAATCAGTTCCATTTTTAAATTGTTGAAACCTTGAATCCGGTGAAGTGATAGCTTGAATGCACACTAGACCTTGAGGTTTTAATAAATTACTAATTTGTGAAAAATATGACTTGTAAAAATTAGCACCTACAGCTTCAATCATTTCAATGGAAGCAATTTTATCAAATTTACCCTTTAACTTTCTATAATCTGTAAATAACACTTCTATTAAATGATCTAGACCTAAACTTTTAATTTTATTTTTTGCATATGAAAATTGCTCTTTCGATATAGTGATTGCTGTTACTTTGCAGCCATATTCAGTAGCTAAGAAAATAGACAAACCACCCCAACCACATCCAATCTCTAAAACATGATCATCTTTAGAAATTTCAAGATTAGTTGCAAGTAATCTATATTTTTCTATCTGAGCTTCTTCTAAAGAAAGATCATTCTCTTTAAAAAAGGCTGATGAATAAGTCATCGTATTGTCTAGAAAATTTTCATAGAGATTGTTGCTTAAATCATAGTGAAATGAAATGTTTTTTTGTGAACCTGTAATTGTATTATTATTTAGTTTATGTTTGATTTTATAAAAGAAATCTAGAACACTAAAAGAACTTCCTGCCTTATCACCGCCAGACATGGGAGCATTTTCAATATTTGATATTACCCATTGAATAACCTTTGAAATAGAACTTGTATCCCAATATTTATCTACATAGGCTTCACCAAAACCGATATCACCATTCAATACGACATGCATAAAGAATTTTTCATCTAGAATTTGTATATCACATTCAATCCCATCATCATCACCTAAGCTAATTGAATTACCTTCAGGTAAAGTTAAGTTCAGTCTACCTATAGAAAACTTTTCAAAAATTGAAAATACAATTTTTCGATAAACTGTGTTCTTATATGAACTTGATATTAAAGTTTTTACATTCTCCACGGTATTACTCCTCGTTGAAATTCGATATCATCTGTTTTTTTCTTATATTTTAAACCTTTTAAAAATAATAAAAGTGCTTGAAAATGAATTATAAAAATAATTTGTAAAGTTACAAAGGGATGCCAAAATGTTGCCAGTAGAACTTCTTTTGAGTTTAGTGCCACTTTATTAGCATTAAGAACTGTTGTTAATTCAACAGCCTTCTTATTATAAGAATGAATAACAATTCTTAACTGCTCTTTTGTATTTTTTATATTAAATTCAATTTCTTCATGTATTTCCGTAAATGGAGAGACATAGAAATCCTTCATACATTTAATTCTAAACTTACTATCAACTGCTTTATCTTTTATAAATATTGGTTTTAACTCTTTAAAGGTATTGCAAATTTGAATAAGACAATATTGGCTGCCTTCTTTTGTATCTATAAAATAATAAGAAACCGGATTAAAAACATAACCTAAAAACCTGAGTGAACTAACAAGAGTTATCCTTGAAACTGACTCATCAAAGCCTTGCATTGTTATAAACTTAATTACATTTTCTTTAATCGTTATATTTGGTTCATACCAATGATCTTTGTCATAAAGGGAATATAAATTAAATTTGTTATAAGAAATAAATCTATTTTTTCTCACAACATCATCAATTTCATCAAGATCAATATGAAACCAAAAGAAGTTAAAATCAAACTTATGTTTTTTAGGAAAAAATCGTGAATGCCTTACAGTATTTAAACTAAAGCAGCTATTCATAGAACTTTTTCTCCTAAGATAAACTCACATAAATTAACACTAGAAGTTAAAGCATCTTCATGAAATCCATATTTAAAATAGCTTCCACAAAAATACATATTATCTTCTTCTTTATTTAAATCAAAAAGGCTGTCTTGAGCTTTCATTGCATTTAAGTCGAATAAGGGATGATAGTATTCAATCCTTTTTATAACTTTATTAGGGCTTACAAAATCTTCCCCATTTATATTAATGAAATAATCTTCCTTCTTAGATACTCCTTGAAGCATATTCATATAATAAACAGTGAAAGTTTTATCATTAACTTCTTTATCAATTACATAATTCCAACTTGACCAGGCCCTCTTTGAAACAGGCATGACAGTTGAATCAGTATGAAGGACCGCTATATTTTTTTGATACTTAAATTGAGAAAGTAATTGCTCTTGCTTATTAGTTGGTTTTTTGAGCATAGATAATGTTTCATCCGCATGACTTGCAAAAACAACTTTGTCATATTCATCGCTTTTTCCATTTAACAACGTAACTAACCATTTACTACCTACTTTCTCAACACTTTTTACACCAGAATCAATCTTATAAATTCCCTTAAAACTTTTAAGTAGTTTTTTCTTATATTGTTCAGAGCCATCAATTACTGTTTTCCATTGATGTTGGGTATCTAGACCTAAAAAACCATGATTATAAAAAAACTGTATCAGAGATTTTGCTGGAAAATCTAACATCTGGTCAAACGGAGTTGACCAAACAGCACTACTCATTGGAATAAGAAAATTATTCAAAAATGCTTTAGAAAATTCATATTCCGATATAAAATCTTTTATCGAAAGATTCTCAAAACCTTTTAAATTCAATAGTGATGGGGCCAACTTATTAAATCTATTTATTTCAAAAAGTAGTTTCCAAAAAGATGGTTTAAAAATATTTTTCCTTTGAGAAAACAAACCAGACATTGAACTTCCATTATATTCAAGACCTGTCCCCATATGTTTAACAGCAAATGACATATCCGTATTTTTATAATTTACTTTTAACTTATTAAATAACTTAATCAGGTTAGGATAAGTAATTTCATTGAAAACCATAAAACCTGTATCTATAGGCAACTGTCGATCATCCTCTTTAACATAAACAGTATTAGTATGACCGCCAATATAATTATTTTTTTCAAGAAGAGTCACATCGAACTTATCTTGTAAAAAATAAGCTGCACTCATTCCTGCTATACCTGAGCCTATAACAACAAGTTTTTCCATCTATTTAGCCTTCTCAAGTAAATAATGTGAAACAAACCAAATATTTCCGTTGTCATATGCCCATAATTCTTCACATGACATAAAGAAAACTCTCCAGTAACTCCACCATTTTTTATATTCATCACCATAATGATTTTTAAAAAGTTCAATTACTTTTTCTTCATTAGAATCCATATTTTCTAACCAATGTCTGGCCGTTTTAGCATAGTGTTTACCATTTACTTGCCAGTGCTCTTTTACTTTAAACAAATCTGAAAAATTATATAGTAAATCATCAGATGGCATCATTCCTCCAGAAAAGAAATACTTACTCATCCAGTCCGATTCATCTTTTGCTTCAAACAAGTATGGAAACTCTCTATGAACAAATATATGAATAAACAATTTCCCTTCAGGTTTTAAAACTTTGTAAATACGAGTTAAAAGCTCATTATAATTTCTCATATGCTCAAACATTTCAACTGATACTACTCGATCAAAATTACCTTCAATCGAAAAGTTATTCATATCCTGAGTAATTATAGTTACATTTTCATATCCTTTATTCTCACAAACATTTAAAATAAATTCCTTTTGAGTTGCTGAATTTGATACGGCCGTAATTTTGGAATTTGGAAACTTTTTTGCCATTGCTAAAGTTAATGATCCCCACCCACATCCTAATTCAAGGATATCCTGACCATCCTTTAAATCCGCTCTCTTCATTGTTAAATCGAGCATTAATTCTTCAGCTTGACCTAAAGTTTCATTACCTGTTTGATAATAACAACAGCTATATTTTTTATTCGGCCCAAGAGAATAACTATAAAATTCCGTAGGTACTTCATAATGTTGTTCGTTTGCATCAATCGTATTTAAAGCGATTGGAGAAGATTTCATAATATTTAAAAAAGATCTAAATTTCTCAGACTTTTCTTCAATATTATTAATATCAAGTTCATTTAGTCTTTGTTTTAATAATTTTTTAATACCTGCTCTTATAAGAAAATCTGGAATAATATCCCTACTTAATAAATTATCGATCATAGTCCCTCTTTGTGTTACAGATTAAATTTTTTATATTTTTTTCTTTATAAAGATAAAACAAGATGTAAATTATACTCAAAAATGATCCAAAGCTTATACTCAGCAATAAAAGAGTTAATATTGTAATTGGATTTTTTTCCTTGTAAACCATCCAAAGGAAAATTAATAATTGATTATTATAAAAATCATAAATTGTGGCCTTAAACCAAGCATCACTCCAAAGCTTGATAAAACCATCAACTACATTAACCTCACTAGATGCCACAAAGGTTGCAATAGCAAGGTTAATAAAGGCAAATAGGAGAAACAAATATAGTAAATTTTTAGTGTTTTTCATGTCCTTATACTAATCGTTGTCTTAGAACATATCTATAGATGTATAATAGACACGGGTTAGACAGACCTTGTATTTAGTAAATAAATCAACTATAAATATATTAAGTAGAAGACTTTAAACCCTTAACTATCGGAAATCACATGGAAAAAGGTTATTCAATTCAATTTGTTTCAAAACTCACAGGTATTAATGCCCATACCATTCGTGCATGGGAGAAACGATATAATGCCATAGAACCTAATAGAGATGTAAATGGAAGAAGATTATATTCTCAGATAGATATAGATAAACTTAATCTCTTAAGCGATCTCAGTTCTCTTGGAACACCTATCTCAGACTTGGCAAGTTTACCTCTTAAAGAGCTTGAAGCCTTGTATTCAAATTTCTTTGGTAATAATAAAATTCAAAAGAAAAATAAGCATGTCTCAATAGATTTCAATTCAATGTTACAGAATTTAATTATGGCATTAAAACTATATAAACTAGATATCATTTCCCATGAATTAGAAAAGATTAAGGAAGGATGCAGCTTAAGGGATTTTGCCTTAAATCTTTTATCTCCTCTTCTTCAAGAAGTAGGTGCCATGTGTGAAAGTGGTGAATTAACAATCGCCCAGGAGCATGCTCTGTCGGCTATTTTAAAATTTCATGTTGGCAATATTCTATTTGATTATGCAAATGAAAATAAACTTTATGATCATAATGTGATTTTAGCTGCTCCAGAGGGTGAACTACATGAATTTGGAATTATGATTGCAGCTCTTCTATGTAAATATTATGGTATTAAATTTTATTTCCTTGGTGCAAACTTGCCCGCAGATTCACTCATTCAATGCGCAAAGCAGATTAATTCAAAATTAATCATTTTGGGCATTTCAAAAAATATGGAATACACTTCTCCACAATCAGCTAATAAGTACATTGAAAAAATTTGGGGACATTTAGATAAAACAAAACTTTGGGTTGGCGGCTATTCATCAGCTCCGTCTTCATTAAAGAATTCTGATATAAAATTTATTTCAACTTTAAAAATGCTAGATCTAGAGCTTTCAGAATTTAAAATCTAATGACCGCATTAATTTTGCTCACTATTCATTGGTATGTCTCCTTGTTTTTTCAAACATTTTTTTTGCATAGATATTGCTCTCATAAAATGTTTACTCTTTCCCCATTCTGGGAGCGTTTTTTTTATTTTATGACTTTTCTTTCTCAAGGAGTTTCATTTCTACATCCAAGAGGATATGCAATTATGCATATCAAACATCACCAAAACAGTGACACTGAAAATGATCCTCATTCACCTCAAAACTATAAAAATATAGTAAGTATGATGCTTAGTACTTATGAAAAGTATAAAAATTCAATAATTGAAGCAAATCATACTCAAAATCCAAACTACACAGAAATACCTATTTGGCCTAAATTAGATCAATTTGCCGAAGGAAAATTCAACTTAATTCTATGGCCTGTTGTTTACATTTCAATATACACATATTTGAATATTGACTTAGTATTTTATCCCCTTATTATACTGCATTGCTTAGTGGGACCTATTCAAGGAGCAATTGTTAATTGGTGTGGACATAAAATTGGTTATCAAAATTATGATAATGGGGATTATAGTAAAAATACTCTTCCAATAGATTTTCTTCTAATGGGAGAATTATATCAAAATAATCATCATAAAAATGGTAATAAATTAAATTTTGCAGCAAAGTGGTTTGAATTAGATTTCACTTATCAAATAACAAAAGTTTTAAATAATTTAAATATAATAAAAATAAATTAGAAGGAGAACAAAATGAAATTAATTAAATTTATGATTTTAGCCCTAAGTCTTTCATGCTCAACAATGGCGGGCCATGAGCCACTTGATACAGTTGAAAAAGTCGAACTAAATAAATATTTGGGTAAATGGTATGAGATAGCTCGCTTTGAACAAAGCTTTCAAAAAGGTTGTGAAGCTGTTACGGCCGAATACTCATTACGAAAAGATGGCGATATCAACGTTTTAAATTCTTGTCGCGAAGGTTCTGTAACTGGACCTAAAAAACAGTCAACTGGTAGAGCTTGGATAAAAGATAAGAAAACTAATGCAAAATTAAAAGTACAATTTTTCTTAAAAAGTATTAAGATTGGATTCTTATCAGGAAACTACTGGATAATTGATCTTGGTGAAAATTATGAATATACAGTGATTGGAGATCCATCTCGTAAGTACTTATGGTTTTTAAGTCGAACTCCAAAAATGGAAGAGTCACTCTTTAATGAACTTGTAGCTCGTGCTCGTGAAAAAGGTTTTGAAACTGAAAAACTTAGAATTACTAAGCAATAAATCGATCAAAAACCAAGAAATAAATATTTTTTGGTTCAGAAGAGATCTTCGTCTTGAGGATAATGTAGGGTTACAAAGCTGCTTGCAGTCTGAGTACCCTACCCTTTGTCTTTTTATATTTGATAAAAATATCCTTTCAAACTTAAATGAAACCGACCAGAGAGTTAGTTTTATTTTTGATTGCCTTAAAAATTTAAAGAAAGAACTTCAACAATATAAATCCGATTTACTGGTTATTTTTGACTCCCCCGAAAAAGTTTGGGAAGAACTGATTAAGAGTTTGAATATAAAACAAGTCTATTCAAACGAAGACTATGAACCCTATGCCATGGATCGAGACTTGAAAATTAAAAACCTCTTGGCTAAAAATAATATTGATTTCTTATCTTTTAAAGATCAGTGTATCTTTGCTAAAGATGATATATTAAAAAAAGATGGAACACCTTATACCGTCTATACTCCTTATAAAAATAAATGGCTCGAAAAAGTAACTGATAAAGATTTTAAACTTAAAGAAGTGAAAAAATATCTTAAGAATTTATTACCCCTTAAAATAAAAGAGGATATTTCACTAGAAGACATGGGCTTTAAGTATACAAACTATAGCTTTCATTTAGATGATCTTGATAATGAATTTATTCATAATTATCATGAAGAAAGAGATTTTCCAGCTAAGGATTCAACAAGTAAACTCGGAATGCATCTTCGTTTTGGTACTATTAGTATTAGAAAGTATGCAAAATTTGCCTCTGAATTTAATCAAACTTGGCTGAGTGAATTAATATGGAGAGAATTCTTTAAACAAATTCTTTTTCATTTTCCTTATGTCGTAGTTAAACCTTTTAAGAAAAAATACGAAAAAATAAAATGGCGAAAAAATAAAAAAGATTTTGAGTTATGGTGTAAAGGAGAAACAGGTTACCCGCTGGTGGATGCAGGAATGAGAGAGTTAAACACTACTGGTTTTATGCATAATAGAGTGAGAATGGTTACTGGGAGTTTTTTAATTAAACATCTTCTCATTGATTGGCGCTGGGGTGAAAAATATTTTGCTGAAAAACTATTAGATTTTGATCTCTCTGCTAATAATGGTAACTGGCAGTGGGTTGCTGGGACGGGTTGTGATGCTGCTCCTTATTTTAGAATCTTTAATCCAAAAACTCAGTTAGAAAAATTTGATAAAAACCTTGAGTATGTAAAAAAATGGGTCCCAGAATATGGCACATCGAATTATCCCAAAGAGATGGTTGATCACAAATTTGCCTATGATAGGGCCTTAGAAACATATAAAGAAGGATTAAATTAATTACATCCAGTCACTTGCTCTTAAGATTTTTAAAAATTATAATTAAAAAAAGGAAATAATATGAAATTTATAATTTTATCAATACTAGTAATGAGTTGTGCAACTGAAAAAACTCTTACCGAAAAACTACAAGAAAAAAAGACAAGTGGAAGAGCAAAAACTCCTTCAAATATTAAATTAGTTATGACTAATGCCACAGAGAATTTAAAGAAATCTAAAATAGTTGAAAATTCAGCTCAAGTTGGAACAATGGTTCCCGACTTTAAAATTGAGGGAAAATCAATTAAAAGTTTTTACAGCAAAAAACCTACTATTATAAAATTCTATCGAGGTTACTGGTGTCCTTATTGTCAATTAGAACTAGTTGAATACGAGAAGTACAAAAAGCAAATCGAGGATAAAGGTTATCAAGTTGTAATTTTAACTCCTGATACAAAACTAAATATTAAAAAGTTCAAAGATAAGCAGAAAGTAAGTTTTGATATATACCAAGATAAAAATAATTATATTGCCAAAAAATTTGGTATCGCTTTTAAACTTGATCCAAGACTTACTGACGTCTATAATAAATTTGGAATCGATCTCGTTAAATCACAAGGTAATAATAAAAATGAACTTCCTATTCCTGGAACCTACATCATCAATACTAAGGGTGAGATAATTTATTCTTACCTAGATCCAGATTATACAAATAGACTTGATCCTCTTGATCTATTAAAACAGTTATAATTATTCCATTATCCAACTATTTGACTTTGTTAAGTTAATGCCTCAAAAAAGCCTCATTTTAGGCAATATTTTCTAAGCTAATAATTATAACTCTTTGATACTTCGTGAAATTTCGATTTTATTACAATCACCCTTAAAATAACCGATAGGTAATCTGTATTAAAATAAGAGTTTTTAATGAGTTAACTATTAAAAATTCGTAACAAATAGGAAAAATGCGAAATAATATTTTAGCGCTATTTCTATTCATAATTTCCCTTTCAACTCTTGCAGCTGGACCCGCTGGTATTACTTCCGGACTAAGGCTTTGGCTTGATGCTGGTGATACTACAACAATGTTTACAGACACCGCTTGTACAGGTGGGAATGAAGTTACAACTCATGGTGATGCAGTTAATTGCTGGCAAGATAAATCTGGAAATGGAAATCACGCTAAGTCAGCAATTGGATCTCCTTTATGGGTTGATGACGGTGGAAATGATGCAGTTGAATTTACTTCAGATCGTATGGATATTTCTGGCGCCTCTGGCGGAGCTGTTTTTCCCAATGGTTATACGGTAATAGAAACTGAAGTTTTTTTTGTAGCACGTACTAGAACTATCACTAATGGTTGGGGTTTTGGTTCACAAAATGGTGGAAGAAGGTACGGAACTCACTTTCCTTGGTCAAATAATAATGTTTATTTTGATGTTGGCGTTTGTTGTACTCAATCTCGGGTAAGTGCAGCTTGGGGTGGTTCTTCAAGTTTCTTACACACATGGAATTTTATTTCTGATGATGGTACCCCAAACTATCAAGCAATTTATCGTGATGGAACATTAGTAACATCAGATGCTGTTGCCGATAGAATTACATGGGGCACTAACAACTTTGAAATTGGTGCTTATGGTACTGGTTACCAACAAATGAACGCTTCAGAATTTATTATTTATGACAGAAGATTAACCCCAACTGAACGTGATCAAGTTAAAAATTATCTATTAAATAAATGGAAAGAACCAATTGCTCCTGCTGATGGTTGGACTGAAGGTGCAACTAAAACTATTACTGCTCCTTCAGGTACTGATAGGCTCTTAGTTGTTGTTCTAGGATTTGAAGATAATGCCACCAATACATTTGACACTGTTTCTTATGGCGGTGTTGCTATGACCAAAGCAATGGAAGTCGTAACAGGAAATACTTTTTCCGCAGGTACTTCTATATGGTATCTTCTTGATGCTGATATCGATTCATCAGTAGGCACAGCAATAACCTATACGACCACCAACGGTGCAACTGTTCACACTGATTATGCCTCAGCAGTTTATACTAATATAGATCAAGCAAATCCTATCTATTCTGTAAGTGGAATTGATGATGGTGAATCTGGTTTAGATGATCTAGATGGTCAAATTGATGTTACTAAAGATGGCCTTACAATTATTTCAGGTCAAAATGGAAATGTAGGAACTTGGGGAACTAACTTAACTACAGTAATTAATCATTCAGGAAACTCCACCTCACAAGTTGTAGGAACTCAAGTTGAAGCTGCTGATGAATTAAATCGAACTATTTCAATTTCCCATACTAATAACTTAAGAATGGGCTTAGCAGCAGTTCATTTTAGATCAAACACTTTACCAGAAGTTGTTAGCATACAAGCTATTTCAACTTCAGATACATCAATAAATTTAACTTGGGATACCGTGGCTTCTGTGCCTAATTATAGAATAGCTTACCAAGTTGGTAGTACCGCTCCAGGGAACTGTGAGCTAGGTACAACTATTGATGCTGGTAATATTGATAATTATCAAGTGACTGGCTTAACTGCAGCTACTGAATATTCTTTTAGAGTATGTGCTAATTCTGGAACTAGTTATACAAATGGACTTACAGCTAGTGCAACTACAGATACTCTTCCGCCTGATTCTCCTAATGAAGCACTTGGTGTAAATCTAACAATCAATGGACCAGACTCTGTAAGTTATTCTTGGGTAAGCGGTGGAGGCGGAACGACTGGACATAGACTCGCTTATAAATTAGGTGCAACTGCTCCAACTGACTGTATTAGTGACACCCAAGTTGATATGGGATCAGGTACCACTTATAATCAAACAGGACTTACTGCCTTAACTCAATATTCTTATAGAATTTGTGCTTATAATGGTACTCCTCTTTATACTACTGGCTTAACCGGAACTTTTACAACTCCAGGAATTACTTCACCTTCAAGTGAAGTTTATTTAGTTACCTCCTGGGCATCTGGTCCAACACGTACTACTTTTGGATCTGCTCAGAATAGAGCTCTAATTTTTATAATTGGATATGATGGTGGATCAAATATTGCTTCCATAAATTTTGGTGGTCAAGCTATGTCCCAAATTGAAAATAGAACTGAAACGAACACTAGAACTGAAATGTGGGGATTAACGGAAACTCAGATTCAAGCTTTAGTTGCACCTATGAGCCTAAATATCACCTTTACTGGTGGTGGACCAAGTAACACAATATACTCTAGTGTTGTTTTAGGTAATGTTCGCCAGGCTCCACTAACTTCAGATGTTAATAACGCAGGTGGAAATCTTACGACTGACAACTTAATTCTGAATAAAGAAAATGGTGGCCTATCAGTTGTAGGTTCATCTACAGCAAGAAATAATGGAGTGGGATCAATTGATACTGGTGGTTGGCAAACTGGAATTATTCAATCAAACGCTGCCATGGGATTTGCTTCAACTTATTTAGAAAGTACAGCAGGTGGCTCTCACAATGTAGATATTAGTTTCTCTGGAGCCGCAGCAAGGATATCAATGATTGGTGCTCATTTTGCACTAGCTGATCCTACTGATCCTGTTAATTTTACAGTTACTTCAAAATCAGATGTCACTGTCAATCTATCTTGGACATCAGGACTAGGATCAACTTCTGGCTTTAGAATTGCTTATCAAGCAGGGGTTTCTGCTCCTGTTGACTGCTCTACTAGTACAGATGTTGGCGATGTTACTACTTATGCTCTAACTGGATTAACCGCCAGTACCGAATATGGAATAAGACTATGTCCATATAATGTTCAAGGTGATCAAACTGCTGGCCAAACATTACAAGTAATTACTGCAGCTGTTCCTTTAGCTGCGCCTAATGAAATTTCAAGTCTAGACTTAAATACTGTTTCTGATACAAAAATTGCTCTAAATTGGCTTAACGGTGCTGGATCAACTGACTCATTTCAAGTAGCTTACTTAGCAGGTGGGTCTGCTCCAGCTGATTGCTCTCTTGGTACAACAGTGAATGCAGGAATGTCTACTGCCTATCAAGTTACAGGATTAACAGAGAATACCCTTTATAGTTTCAGAGTATGTTCCAAAAATGCTGATGGAGTTTATAGTGCTGGTTTAACTATTTCTGGAACTACAGATGCTTCAGCACCAACGCCTTCTTCTTCAATAGCGGGATCATGGCAAACCGGCCTAACTCGCACAATGGACGCTGGTTCAAATAGAGTATTAATTTTTGCTGTTTCAAGTGAAGATACAGTGGACGCAGATGTTACTGCTGTGACATATGGCGGGGTAAATTTAACTCACGCTTCAACTGGACAAAGTTCATATTCTACTACTGACTTTAATAGAGTCGAATTATGGTATTTATTAGAAGCAGATATTCAATCTGCTAGTGGTACTGCTTTTGTTCCTACCTGGTCAAATGGTGCTTTAAATAGAAGATATTATGCCCATGCAGTATTTCAGGATATAGATCAAGCTTCCGCGATATATCACACTGCTAACTCAAGTTTCTCAAATGGAATCAATCCTTTAACAGATACTGTAAATGCTTTAACAGGTGGTACTTCTATTGCAGCAGCCACTACTTCAAATAATGGTACTTATACTGTTAATGGGGGATGGACTTTTGGATCTGAACAAAATGGAAATAGTTCTTCCCTTGGAACTGGACATTATTTTTCTTTGACCGATGGGGTTGATACCGGAAATTATACTCATACAGTTCCAGGTAGATCTGCTTTTGCCTTAATGCATTTAAAACCTGCTGAACCTCCTCCAACGGAATTATCTGGTCTGGTCGGAAATGCGGTTAACTCTTCTACAATTAAATTAGATTGGACAAATGGCGGAGGAACAACATCGGGATTTAGACTTGCCTATAAATTAGGGGCGACTGCTCCGGCCACATGTTTTTTAGATACTCAATCAAATCTTGGATTAGTAACTACTAAGCAAATATCAGCTTTATCTGCTTCTACTCAGTATTCATTTAGAGTTTGTGCATATAATGCTTCAGGTGAATATACTACGGGACAAACTGTTACTGTAACAACTTCTCTTCCAGCTACAACCTGGACCGGTGCAGCTGGAACAAATTGGTTTAACGCTGGCTCTTGGGATAATGGAGTCCCTGGACCAACAATAGATTGTATTGTTCCAAATGTCGCTAATGATCCTATTATCGATGGAACTATTGGTGATGGAGAATGTAAAAATTTAACCTTGACCTCTCCTATTCAAATTGATGGATCAAGTACCCCAAATCGATTATCGGGGTACGGAATTATTTCTATTAGTGGTGCAGCTTCAATCACTGGAACAAATGGTGCAATAGCAGTTAAAGATAATTCAACTGCAACCCAAACATTGTCATCAACTGTAAATATACCTATTTTAGAATTATCAAAAACTTCTGGTGGAGCCTTAAGTTTTTCTACTGATATTTCAACTGATGATATCGTTATTGGCGGTAGTGCTAACTTCACATTAAATATAAATAATGGAATAGATTTTAATATTAGTGATAACTTTACAATTCCAACAAACTTAACAGTTGATATTAAGCAAGGTGGTGTATTAAATATTTCTAATGGTAATACTTTAACTGTTGCTGGGGGTACACTCAAGACTTCTGGAGTAATTGATACTTCTCTATCAGTAAACCCTGGATACTCTACATCACAAGCACATATTGGTACTGTTGGAGGAACTGGATCGTTTGCTCTTTTAGCAACATCCGGAACTTTAAATTTTACGGGTGTTAATATAAATAGACTAAATCAAAGTGGAGTTCAGGTTTCTGGTTCTGCTTCTATAAGTAATTTTAATGGTGTTCATTTAACAAATACCCAAGGAAGCGCAGGAGGTCAGGCGCTGTCTTTTAATTCAACAGGTTCATTTCCTGCATCAGCTCAATATTTTGGTTTTGATGTTTCTTCTACTCAGTATGGAGACAATGGAACTTACTACGTTGCAAGGGCACCAGGAAATTGTGGATCTGGAAATCATACTATGACCTTTGTTGAGTGGTATGGAAATTTCTATTCTCAATCTGCAGTTAGAATTTCTGATAATGCTCCTACATGCGATATTGTAATGGATATCTCTGCCTCACCTATTACACTTTCAAGTGTTCAGATTAATTCTTTTTCTGATGGAATTGTTTTAGAATGGAGAACTACTGCTGAAATTCTTCACCAAGGATTTAATATTTATAGATCAGAAAATCAAAATTCTGGCTTTATAAAAATTAATGATGAGTTAATTCTAAACTCAATCTTCTCAGTTTCATATGCAGGAGAATATCGATATATAGACTCTGGTGTTGAACCAGGAAAAATATATTATTATATCTTAGAAGACTTAGCAACAAATGGAGACATTGAACAACATGGACCTTATCAAGCTTCTCTCGACCCTATTATGGGATCAGTTCCTACGTACGCAGATGATTTAAACCAATATACTGGAAATAATAGTTTTGAAGACTCAAAACCGAATACACAGAATAATAATTTAGTAAACTTAGCACCTGGAGTTAATCTCTATTATTTACCTAATGGAGCTCTAAGAGTACACATTAAACCTCCACAATATAATTCTGCTGATTCAGCATGGAATGCAAGTTATAAAGATTTAACAATTCCTTCGTATGTAAAATTATCTGAAGAAGACAAACCTGCACTTCCATTTACAGAAGTTTTAATACCAATCGAAACAAGCGCAACAAATATTTCCTCAACTATAAGTTCAAAGGATGATAGAATTGATTCTATTTTGCCTGCCCCTGCTCCTGGTTACACAGTGGTAAGTGGAAACCTAGTTGCTGATTATGAAGCAAACGCTGCAGCTTATAGCTCTTCCATTTTATATCCACAAAGTGAACATATTAAAGTAGCAACTCAATCAATAGAACTAAGTGGAAAAAATTATATTAAAGTAACTGTTTATCCTCATCTGTTTAAAGGTTCAGATACATCACTTACTGTGCTAGAAGAATTATATTTAGATTTATCTTTTGATGAGGCGAGTTCGTCATATGCAAATGGTAGTTCTTATATTGCTTTTAATTCTCTAGAGCGAAATGGAGTGAGAATCTATCATACACAAGCTGGTCACTATAAAGTTTCATATAATGATCTCTTTGAATATGGACTAGACACAGCTTTTGAAGGAGTACAACATTCTCAACTAGAATTAACTTATAAAGGAAAGTCTATTCCTCTTTACATAGACAAAGTAAATGAAGAATTTTTTGGTGAAGGTGATAATCTAATATTCTATGCTCCATTTGATGATATTCAATATACCATTTTTGATAGTGTTTTATTAAGTATTAATGAAAGCCATGATGGTTTAAAATATAAACCAGTCTATAATGAAACTATTCATGATATTTATGAAGTGTCATATACAAAAGAATTAAAGTATGAACAAGATAATCCATCACTATTTATAAATAATAGATCTCTTGGAAATGGAGTTGATCATTATTTTTGGGCAAGAGTCTACCTTGAAACTGGTGATTCAACATATCCAGCGGCTTCAAAATTTTGTACGAATGTTGATCTAGATGGAATAAACAGTAATGAGATTAAAATATCTCTAAACGCTGCTACATTTAGTAATTTAAGTATTCTTTACTCAATGGACTTAGAAGTATTCTTTAGCTCTGACCCTACAGAAAAATTAAGTTTAAATTTTGAAGGAACACAAGTTTCTAGTACAGAAGGCATTTACACATTCAATTTTACACCAAGTGCTACTGAAGAGTTATGTTTTACAGTGAAACCTTTCTCCGGGATACCAACAGAGTATTTCATTGCTGATATTAATCAATTTTCATTAAGCTATGAAGCTGTACCAACGATTAACACAAATGAATTTTCAAATTTAGAATTTGCTACTGGATACTCTGTACCTTATGACCAATCAAGAGGTTACTTCCACCTTCTTCAGGATGAACCTGATGGACATTCATATATTTATAAATACTATGAAATGGATGAAGATAATATTTATTTCAAAACTCAAGGGCATGTTTCTTCAGAGAGCAAATTTAAGATTGCTTACGATGCTGAATTATTAACTCCAAATCACATGAGTTGGATTGAGATAGAAGGAGATAAACTTGATGATTTAGCTTCTGCAGACTTACTAATTATTAGTAATAAAAAATTCATTGATGAGTTACAAATTTTAGCTGATCATAAAAAATCAATGGGACTTGAAACTGAAATAGTTGATCAGCAATTTATTTATGATCATTATTCATTCGGAAGAGCAGATCCTCAAGCAATCAAAGATTTCTTGAAATCTGTTAACACTTATTATGGAAAAAAATTAAAATATATTCTTTTTGCAATGGATGCAACAGTTGATCCTAGAAACTATAATGCATTAGAAGAAGCTCCTAGAAGTGCAGTACATATATCTGCTTCGAATTATCATGATTATGCTTCAGATAACTGGTTTACAAAAGATGGATATAACTTTTATGACTTTGCGATTGGACGACTCCCAGTAAATAATGAAATTGAGTTAGCAAAGATTGTTAATAAAATAATTGAATATGAAACAAATATCGTTGATACATACAGTAATGAGATAGCTTTTACTTATTCAATTGACAACGCTTCAGATTTTGAAGCAGCGACACTCAATTATTCTAGCAAAGCCACATTATTTCAGAAAACTTATGTTGATCTATCAGTATCAGCTGGAGATGCGCTTGAAACACAAATGAATGAAAAATTCTTGGTTAATTATATGGGCCATGGAAATGAATATGAGATTGGTACTACAGATTTAGATTTCACAGATGTGGAAAATATGACTAATTCTAAATATCCTATATTTGTAGCACTTAACTGTCTTACAAATTATTATGCCTCTGCAGATCCAACTGACCAGGGTCTTGGAGAATATCTCTTACTTAAAGAAGATACTGGTGCTATTGGAGTAATCGCAGCTAACACATTACTAAGCCCAATTGACCAATCAACATTTGCTAATTACTTTTATGATGAGTTAAACAGAACTAATAAATCTACTAATAAAAATCTTCGACTTGGAGACATATTAAAAAATACACACAAAAGGCTTACGGCTGCAAGTGCATCGAATAGTCAAACTGATAGTATATTTTTATTAGGCGATCCATCTCTACGTTTACCGGCTTCAATGTTTCAAAAACCAAAAGCCCGCTCAAGTGCTGGTGGTGGTTGTAGCGCTGTTGCTTCTGATGGATATGATGAAAATGCAGCATTAAACTTTCTTCTTGAAATGTTAACGCTGCTATTAATTGCTTTTGTTATTCGAAAAAATACTTTTAAAAAGCAGTAACCAAATCTACTTACCTAATTCGCAAAATCTTTCAAAAGTATCAACTGGACGATCACTGTTATTTTGATAACTATGCCCTCCTAGAACTCCTAAACATTTCAAAGAACTCACGACTTGTGAAAAGCCTTTATACTCAGTCATATAACGACCAGTATGCTCCCAAATCATTTTATCAAAATCAAATTGATAAATATGAGGAACATATTCATAATCCCAAGCACCTGTCTTAAACATACCTCCAAACATAAAGGCCTTATTATTTAAATAGCCTGAAGCTGGAGCAAAAGTTGGAAATGGTAATTTGGGAAATTCCTTAAATTGAGAGTTAGCTGGATTAAATTCAGTAAAGTCTTCAAGTAAACTAAAATGACTTCCACCTTCACTTATTCCACCTACGAGATAAATTTTTCCTAATCTCTCAATGGCACTAAAGGCCCTTCTTTTCTTTGGAAGTTTAGTTTTTATTGTTTTCCACGAATTATTTTTTATATCATAAACATCAATCTCTTCGTGAAACGTTCCATCAATATCATTATCAGATTTAGGAGTAGCGTCCCATCCCCCAATCAAATAGACGAGGTTTTCAATTTTCACTACAACATTGGAAGATCTTCTTCTTGGCATATGACCAATTTCTTCCCAAATATTTTTTTTGATATCATATCTCTCAACCACATCAATTGACTTCCATTTAGGATTATTATTTTCTTCATAGGCAAATCCCCCGAAGGCATATAAGTAATTACCCTCAGCAGCTAATTGAAAGCCATGACTAGGATTAAGCCTTGGAGCTAAGTTTTTCCAAGTTCTAGTGAAATTGTCATATACGGTTACACGTCCTGTAAAAGATTCTGGAGGATATGTATGTTCCGCACCTTGGTGTCCACCAACTATATAAGTTTTATTTTCATGTGTAATAGCACCAAAAGAAGAGCGTGGTTCACCTGGCATCTCTGGATTGAGTTCAATTTTATAATTATCTAATCCAGAAATTTTAGGAGCATAAAAACTAACGTTCTTTTTTGAGATTAAAAGTTTTTCCACATTCTTAGAATTTTTCCATGAATCAAAACTTTGAGAAAAGATTGAGAACACTCCATTTTCTAGACGATCTGAAGTGTAAATTAAATTATTATCTTTATCAAAAGTAGGAGAAAAATCAGAATCATGATGATTAGTAACTTTAATGGTTTTCTTTTCAAAACGATCATATATAAAGATATCCCAGTTCTCATTTATCTTTGAAGTATAAGCAATATATTTTTCATCTTTAGAAACGGCTGGGGCCATACCATAACCAATTATCTCTTTCTTATTCTCTAAAATATTAAATAAAACAATCTCTCTTTTATCAGCGTTTCTTTGATAAACAATTACCTCTCCACTTTGAAAAGGAGCTGGAAAATAAGAAGATTTATCTTCATTTATATATGTTTTTGTATTTGTTATTAAATTCGCATAACCAATTTTGTTAATATCCCCTACTTTTTCTGTAAAAAATAAAAGATCTCCGTCCTTTGCAAATTGTGATTGAAGTACAAAACCTGGCTCAGTTATTTTTTTCTCTTCTCTTGTTAAAAGATTTCTATAAACAAGTGTTAAATCATTTGGATTAGTACCTTTTGAAAACGCAATTCTTTTTCCATCAGCTGAAATAGTTGGATAAAGATGCCAATTACTTCCACCTGTTAATAATCGATAGTCAGAAAAATTCTCAGAAATTCCAACATGTTTTTGATTCCCTTCTTCAACTAAAAAAACCATCTTTGTTGAAGTTGCATTTGCTATAAATCCAAATAATAAAATTACTATCGAAAGATTTTTCAAAACTTTTCCCCTCTTTATAAATATAAAAATGAATTAATTTTAAGTTTAATTGATGGTAATAAAGGTTGTTTGGCATGTCAAACAAACCTCATTAATTACTATATTTTCAAATACTTAGACTATCTTAACAAAGAGATCTTTATCAAAACGTACTCTTGGGCTAAAGATTCCATTTGGAGCTCTTTTACCTGCACTGATGGCCATACAAATATCACTTTTTGAATCAAGACCCAAAAGTTTTTTAAGTGCCACTGGATCGAGTCCTTCCATCGGACAGCTATCATATCCATGGGCCCTAAAAGCTAGCATAATATTTTCACAAGCTAGAGCTGTTGATTTATGTGCCCAAACTCGCATGTCTGAATAGCTTGTTGGAGGCTGAGGAACGATATCGCCTTTTAATCTTTGAAAAAAGAAAAGAGTCTTTTTTAAATACCCGAACCAATTTAAAAAACCTGTTTTGTAAGATAGTTTGGAAATCTTTTCGTAGTACAAATAAGCTCCCTTTGGTGGACGCTTTTCTTGTTGATTAAAAAAATCAACCATCATCTGCCTATTTCTATCCCATGTATTCATTTTAGCAACGGCCACAATTATTGTCGGTGCCGTTCTAGCTGCTGACTGAGAAACACAAATATCATAAACTTTTTTAAGTTTTTCACTATTTTTAATCCAATAAAATTCCCAAGGTTGAAGGTTTGAAGAATTGGGAGCATCTAATCCTGCCTCTAAACATTTCTCAACTATTTCATCAGGGATTTTTATCGATTCATCAAAAACTCTCACACTTCTTCTTGAAGTTATTACTTTTTCAAATTCCCTAACATCAATTTCAGGAGCTGGTTCACGATAACCCGTGTCTGGAATTTTTCTTAAAACATCTAAATTTGCCATAATATCCTCATTTTTTTCCTATCATAGCAGAGAAAACTCTCTTTAAAAGTAATGATTTCGAGCGTCATGACTGTGATTAAGCATTTTTTATTGCTAAATGTAAATCTATTATAAATTTTCAAAAATTATTATAGCAGATAATATTTTTTATTGCATGCTTAATTTAAAAATAATTGATAACTTTTGAAGCTTCATTGCATAAAATATTATATTTCATTACAATACTAATGAAATGGAGGATAATCATGTCAAAGATACTACAAACACAATTAACGGGTATATTTAATCGTTTAGAAGACCAAGCGTTAGACATACAAATGGCTGCTCAATGTTTAATCC
>CAYGTU010000004.1:15850-43359 GCA_964352945.1 uncultured Bacteriovoracaceae bacterium | reverse complement strand
TTAGAAACCAAAAATCTTTTTGAAACTGAAGGTATTCCTGGCTTTCTAAAAGTCCGGCTCTTCTCGGTTTAGAGAATTTACCCACCATCAAACGAGCAGAACCGTTGATTTTGAGAGCTTCTATCAGTTTTTACAAGTCTTTAGCGAGGTTTTTAAAGGACAACTAAGTTCTGATGAGCAAGGAAAGCTTATCAGAAAATTAGTTTCAAAAATTGAGCTTGGAGAAAATGAAATTAAGATTTGGTTTCAGGTGGGAGATGAGTACATAAAAAAAGAGCTGGCGATTGCCAGCTCTTTTTTAAATGTTCCCGAAGAAAATGTTTCGAGTAACTTGACATATGGTGGGCGTTGACGGGATCGAACCGCCGACATCTACCTTGTAAGGGTAGCGCTCTCCCAGCTGAGCTAAACGCCCTAATCGAATTTGAAATTCAAACTAGATGGCTAATATAAATGATGAGATTTTTGCTGTCAATAAGGTTTTGGGAACTTTAATTAGTTCAGCGCGTCAGCTGCCTGAGAGGCCATTTTTATGGCATCTTTTGGAACGCAAAGATCTACAAATCTCTTTCGCTGCTTGTCCCAATCAGGGCCTGTAAAGCCAACTTGGGCCTCTTGTAGGTCCTTAATAAAGTTTTGTACTTCAAGTAATTCATTGGTGTAATGATCAGGGTCTACGGTCATATAATTGATTGCCTGAAGTCTGCGATCACGATCCTCTTGAATTGCGTTCTCTATTTCTTCAAATTTATCTGTTCTATTGCTTCTAAAATAGGAGTATTTTTTCGCTCCGGTGAAAAAGTAATTATTATCCAGCTCATCAATTTGCTCAGTCTCCATACCAGGAAAGTAGGACATAAACTTATCTTTTTCAAAATCAGATTCATCACCTTTTTCAAGAAGTGAATTACAAAGATCGATTTTTTCACGTTTTTCTTTCTTAGCATAATGAGTGCTTACAATATCTCGACAATCCATTTTTAAATTGTCTTTAATATATGTGATCTCTTCTTTTGTTCTGGCCTTGATCGTTTTATTGGCCCTCATCTTTATACGAGATATTTTTTTCTGATGACCTTTATTTCTAATAGTTTCCATCATTTTTTCATCATCTTTAATTTTATATTTTAAAGAACCAACAATACCTTCCTCGTTGACCATAGCAAGTAATCTTAATTGTTGAAGGGCTGCTTCGGCTTGAGAAAGTCTGTCCATATTTTCTTGTAACTCTTTACAAAGTTTACTATATGAATAGGTTTTTAATTTTCCTAGGGCTAGCTCAAGATTATCAATATCTTTTGTTAATCCTACAATGTCAGAGTTGTAATTATTGAATTTGTCTAAATCGGTTTTACAGCCTTCTGATTTATATGCTCTGTAGTGTGATTCAAAGTTTTCTTCAGCAATTTTTTTATCTATTTTTTTTATATTAATTAATCTTTCAAGCTCATGAACATCGATTTCTTTATCAATATTAAAATTATTCTTTAAAATACTCATTGAGGTTAGAGTACTATCAACCATTTTTTGTAAGTCTTTAGATTGTGCTTTTATTTTTTCATATTGCTCCCTAGCTTTTTTAAACTCTTGAAGCATTTCTCCAATATTTTCTCTTTTTAATTCACCAGAGATCCATTTTTTTAGAAAAACAGTAATTCCAGTTATTCCTTTTATCCCAATATCTAGGGCCATCTTCATTAAGGTTCCACCTAAAACAGCTCCAGCAGCCGTTGCTCCAGCTAGCACAAAAGCGTGTTTTGGATCGATCATTTTTTCCATAATATCCAGACCACGATTAGCAGTCTTATTGTATTCAGTGGCGTGTTTGTCCATTAGGTCAAGACCACGATTAGCAGTGTTATTGTATTCTCCAGCCCATTTATTAAAGTCACCTTGAAAACCTTCCATTAGTTTATTAAAATCAGCAAATTGTTTATTTGATTCTTCCCAGTTCTTATTTGAATCTCCCCAATGTCCATTAGATTCATTCCAATTCACATTTGAATCTCCCCAATGTCCATTACTTTCGTCAAGCTCACCTGTGAGGACAACAACATTTTCATTTAGTAATCCGAGCTGGTTTTGAATTTCTTCTAGATCTTGCGGATTTAATCCACCTAAGAGCCCACCTAATCCACCGCCATTTCCGCCAGTTGTACTCCCTGCTGTAGATCCACCAACAGTTGCCCCGCCTGTTGTTAAAAGTCCAGTAAGACCTCCCAAAGTAGTTTGAGCGTGAGCGGTAGGAAGAAAGAAATTTGAAATTTCGCGAGGAATATTTTGGATGAAGCTCACTTCTTTTTTTGAAGAACTAAGTAAGATATTATTTATAATGGTTGTTTCATAATTTAATTTATCTTTATAACCATTTCTATAAGTTGCGAGTGCATAGGAAAAACGTTCTTTTTCAATCTTTACAAAAAGTTTATAAATTTTATTTCCACCTTTTTCCCAGTTATAAATATAAGAATAAATTTTTTGCCCATTAACAATATGAGAAGACTTACTATCCCAATTACTAATTCCCATTGAAAATCTTATATTTTCATCAAAAGAATTTAGATCAAATCCTTTAGAGTTTTGATCTGTGATAAAGTTCATGGGAAAACTCATTGTTACAATGTCAGCGACTTGAAAAGGTCCATACTTTGATTTCATGATTCTATTAAAAGTCCAACCTGTAATTTCACCATGGGGTGATTGATTTACTGTCCTTTGACTAGGGACCCAGTTTTTAAGAAGTTTAGAAATGTTTTTTATTTTGGGGACGCTAGGATCAAATCCGCCACCTTGGGCAAATACGTTATACGTAATAAATAAATAAAGTAATAATACTATTCTTCTCACCAATAGCTTATCGGAGTCTTTATAATATAGTGTAGATTATTTAAAATGAGTGAAACGGTCAGTTAAGGCGGGTAAGTTTATAATTTTATTCTGTTTCAATAAATTTCTGATCGCGAAATTGATTGCGTTTCATACTATGATTCTCTCTCATGGCATAAAATTCAATATCCAGTTTATCTTTAAGCTTATTAAATTTTTCTAAACTTTGCGGCTGACTCATATTATGAGCTTGGACGAAGGCATCTTTAATTTGTTCGTGTTTGTCTTTTAAACGATTTTCTTTAATTTTTTGATGATGTCTATAGGTATTAAAGTTTGCAATATTATATTGGAGCACTTTAGGTAATCCATCATTTATAATTTTATCAAAATCAATGGCCGCCACTTTTCTATAGTTTTCCAGACTCTCTTTTTCTAATTGTATTTTAGTTTCTCTATTTTTAAATTTATGTTCAATGATTTTTAAAAGTTCATTTCTATTATTATCATTGAGATCATTAATCTTATTTAGAAGAACAATATTAGCTCCAGAATTACCTCTTAGCTGAGCAATTTCTCGTTTTAAAAGATCAAATTGCTCGTTTTGAGTAATAATATAATCTTTTTTAAACTGATTAAAGATCAAGAGATTTACTCCAATCATGAACGCTATAAAAAGTATAATTGGATTTATATTTTTCTTTATTTCAGGAGTGAAATGACTAAGATTTTGCGTATTATTATATGGCTCAATCTTATTTTCATTTGTATGGGTAATTTCTTTTGTCAGTAGCGATATTTTTTTCATAGTCCTAATTTTATAGGACTACGAAAAATCTACAAACAATCAGTTAGTTATGCTTGGGTGGTCGCCAATAAATCAAGTCAAACGGCCTGGATTAACCGTTATACTTGGGCGCACCCTTGATATTTTTATCGTAAAAATCACCAAATTTTTTCATTTGCTTATGAAATGATAAAGCTAGCTCTTTAGCCTTTGGAGCATAAAGAGATTGATCTTTCCAAGTCTTTTGAGGAAATAACATATCTTGTTCTACGCCATCAATTCCTAGAGGAATATCAAATCCAAAAATAGGATCGTTTTCAGTTTCAATATTATTTAATGTATTTGCTTGAATCGCTCTAATGATTTTACGTGTAATTTTAAGTGGAAATCTTTGACCTTCACCATAAGCACCACCAGTCCAGCCAGTGTTAATTAACCAAACATTTGTTCCATGCTTATCTAAGTAATCACCAAGTAGTTTAGCATAAACACTTGGGTGTCTAAGCATGAAGGGAGCCCCAAAACAAGATGAGAATGTAGCTGTTGGCTCTTTTACACCAACTTCAGTTCCAGCTAATTTAGCTGTATATCCAAGAACAAAATAAAACATTGCTTGTTCTTTTGTTAATTTACTAACAGGAGGAAGTACTCCAAATGCATCAGCACTTAAAAAATAAATATGATTAGGAATGTTTCCATTACCTGATTTTTCGTAATCTTCAATAAAGCTTAATGGATATGAAGATCGACCATTTTCAGTTAGAGATTTATCATCAAAATCAGGATTTCCGTCTTTATCGATCATTACATTTTCAAGCATCGCTCCATATCTATTTGAAGCATTATATATAGTAGGTTCATTTTCTTTAGATAGTTTATAAGTTTTGGCATAACACCCACCTTCAAAATTAAAAACTCCTTCATCACTTAATCCATGCTCATCATCACCGATTAACATTGTGCCTACGTCTGTTGATAGAGTTGTTTTTCCTGTTCCTGATAGACCGAAAAAGATTGAAGTTTCTTTATTAGCTAGTCTTGAAGATCCTGCATGCATAGGTAGAATTCCAAACTCTGGTAGTCTGTAGTTCATAGCTGCAAACATAGATTTTTTGATTTCACCAGCATATCTCGTTCCTACAATAATAGTTGTATTTGTGTCAAAGCAAGTAACGACTGCTGTGCTTGAATTTGTTTGAAATTCACTAGGATCAAGTTCTAACTCAGGTGCATGTAAAATTGTAAAATCAGTATCACTAAAGTCTCTAACTTTTTCTCTGAAAAGGTGACTTGTAAAAAGAGCGTATTGTGGTCTAGAAGAAACAAGTCTTGCACCAATATTATGAATAGGGTGCGCACCAACACTTCTTTCTGTTATATAGAGATCTTTTTTTGTGTTTAAAAAATTAATTACTTTGGTCTTTAGCTTACTAAAAACTTCTGGAGACATTGGTTTAAGATTATTTTCCCACCAAATTGTATTTTCTGTGGTTTGAGATTTTACAATATATCTGTCATTGGCACATCTTCCTGTATGTTTTCCTGTTTCAACTACAAGCGAGCCTTCTTTAGTTAGTTTACCTAAGTCTTTTTTTACAGCTTCTTCAATATAGAAGTTATTTGGTTTGTTAATGTGAAGATTGCTCTCAGTATTAAGACCTAAATCATGATAAAAATTAGACATAAAAGTACCTCAAAATGATGTTTAAAATTTAGTGTAATCTATAAGATTTAGGGGTTTATGTAAATTGATATTGGTCAAATATGTAAGATATTCAAGACTTAAAAAACCGTAATTTTAGGAGCTTAGAGTCGATTTAATTTTTTCGGGTTTATTTACCCTCATAAAATTTCCTATTCAACCGATATTAAATTTATGTTTGAGAGAGAATGTAAATGTACCATTTGCAGGTATATCGTTAAGAAATATTATTCTGATGTTCAGCTAGAAACTGTTTTTGATGAAAAATCAAGAGCTATAAGCGTCTACTTGTGCCGCGTTCACTCTGTTGAATTATTCAAAAAAGGGCAAGTTAAATTTCTTAGCAAATATGCTTTTATCACAAGAATGTTTATTGGTTTTCCTGAACAAAAATTTTTCTCATTAATGGGAAGGGTTGCATCTAGTAGAAAGCACAATTATAGGTAATCTCTGCCTTTAATTTTTGTCTATATATCAAAATACCTCAATGAATAAGAATAGTTTAAATGAATCGTTTCCTTTAAATTTCAATTAGATAGCGTATTTAAAAATTTTTAGGGAAAAAAATTCGAGTATTACCATAAAATGTATAACTAAGTAGTTAATATGACGATAGGTAATTAGGAAATATATATATGAAACAATTATTACTCTTATTTATTTTTATGCTCGCTTTCAGTTGCGCTAAGCAAGTTGAAACGACAACTACTACATTAAAAATATTTTCTAGTTTTGCAACTGCTGCCAATCCAGATTTCGATGGAGGAATATTGGTTTTTGGTTCGAACAGAAATACCGGAGAACATATTAGTGTTTCATTTGCTCATGAATTTGATCAGCAACAAGTAGAAATATCTAAAGGGAAATGGGATTTAATGGCCATTGGCTTTTTAGGTGTTGGTGGTTCTGGAAATTTTAGAGGAACTAATAAATGCGCTATGATTAATGGAGCAAATATAGTTGCGGATGAAGAAACTTTGGAAATTACTTTATCAGCAGCGAATTGTGTCAATCCAATGTTTGGAAGTCCCTCTTCAAAAATCTCTGACCAATTTAAACCTGTAAGAGTAACTTCATGTATCGATTCGAAAGATGCTTATAATCAAGATTGTAGTAATGAGCCCGGAGTTGCAAAAAGTTTTAAATTTAATGTTCGAGGATTTGAAGGACCAAACACGAGAAAGTTTGGACCACAAGCTTTTAGATCTTCAGAATGCCAAACAAGCTTAACAGGTTTTTCAAAACTTCCAATGCTTGATATGAGTGGAACTGGAAAGCCATTTTTTATGGAATTAATTACTTATTCAGATGCTGCTTGTAATGACCTTCAAAAAGTTTCTGTTTTTAATATTGGAAAAGATCAAAAAATTCCCGAAGGAGTGTCTACTGATACTTCAAATGGAACTTATAATGATTTTTATATCGCTGGTCCTGTTTGTACAAGTGGAACTGAAACCCAGTTTTTAGCTAGTCATCTTTCAGCTCCTTCCCCAGGGTTAGGTAGTACCATTTATATTTGTAATGCCACTCAATGGAATAACTATGCTAGTTTAGATTCTCTGCATGTAGATGGTAATAAGTTAATATTATTTAAAGACATCGATTTTAATGGATCAAATACCATGATTGGTTTTACAAATAAATTTAATGGTGAATTAGAAGGTAGAGGTAGAACTTTAAAAAATATTACGATGCCACTTTTTGCAGATATTGATAGTGGAATCATAAGAGATATAACAATTGACGGAGTCAATATAACTTTTGCTGGAGATGATTTAGGGGCCCTGGCAAGTCAAATTTGGTCGGATTCACCAAGTGATTCAGTAGTCATAGAAAGAGTTACCATAAAAAATGGATCGATTGTATCAGCAAATAATAATAAGATTGGTGGGTTAGTTGGAACAATCAATGCTTCTGGTTATCCCATTGATCTCAGAGAAATAAAAGTACAAGATTTAAAAGTAGTTGGAAATCATAATGTTGGTGGTGTTGTAGGTTATGTGAATGGTGATGGTGGAAGTAATCCCTTTGTAAAGATGGATCATATTAGCTATAGCACAATGAATTCTGTTGCAAATTATCTTAAAGGAACTTCAAATGTTGGTGGAATCGCTGGAATGTCTAAAGACTTAAGATTATTCAGCGCTTATACAAATGGATCAATAATTATAAATAATGATTCTGGGTCTTCTCCGTTATGTGCATCTTCTATAGCTTGTAATTTTGGCGGAATATTGGGAGAGAATTTTCTATATGGAAAAACAGAAATAACAGAAGCTTATTCAAAAATGAAAATCACAAATACTGACCTCAGTGCAACGGGAAGAGATATTCTCAATGTTGGGGGAATTGCCGGCCATTTACAGGGATTATCCAATACTCCAACAACTCGATCTAAGATAACAGGAAGTAAGTATGATGGTTTAGGAATTCAATTAGACTTAAATGCAGCAGCTAATGCTACAAATGTTGGTGGAATAGTTGGTTATGCTGATATTAACTCAACAATTATTCAGTCTATAAATTTAGCAGATGTTAATGCCTCTGATTATGGATACAATGTTGGTGGCTTAGTTGGAATGAGTAATAATACAAATAATTTTATCATGCAATCAAGTACAAAAGATATTTCAATTACAGGTTATTCAAAGTTAGGAGGCCTTGTTGGTTTTTCACAAGGTTTTATCTCTAATTCGTTTACAGTGAATCCAACTTTTTCTCCTTCGTCTGGAGCAAGCTTTATTGGAGGAATCGCAGGTCATGCCAAAGGAAATTTTACTGAGGCGATAAATGATATCTATGTTGAGTTAAGTTCTATTCCGGCTTCAGCTGTAACATATTCAGGTGGGCTTTTTGGTAAAGCTGAATCAGAATTTTTAGACATATCAAAAATAGTTTTTAATTATACAGGCTCATTGTTTGCAAAAAGTACAGGTAATAGTATTGAAGCGATAGTTGGTTGCTTTATGATATTAAATACATCGTCTTTTCAAGCTTGTCATTACACGAACCCAAATACAGGGGATCTTTATAATAAATTTGAAAAAATAAAATTTGGATTAACAAATTCAAATAGTTTAACATGTGCCTCACACCTAGCAACTTTAAGTTCAGGAGATGCTATTACTTGCAGTGATACTAGTGCAACTTTTACAACAACCACATTCTCTGATGCTTCATGGGTAGGGACAAATAATACATCAACAGATAACTCAAATGGACTTCCTATGCTTGATCTTCAAGTAGAAAGAAATCTTCATGGTTATGCTATTGGAACAATGGAAGATCCGATTATCGTCAATTCAAATGAAAAATTTCAAGCTATTGGTAATAATGACTATACGTTATCTCGAGTTTATAAATTAGCTGAAGACGGATTGGGTACTGGTGAAATAGATTTTACTGCTTCCTCATTAGTGCCAATTGGAAATGCTGCAAGTCCTTTCTTAGGAAAAATTATTCCTAATGGAGTGAAACTTTATAACGTTGTTATAGATAATTCATCTTCGGCTGGTAAAAATGAAATTGGAATTTTTGGAGCCGCAGGTAAGAATGAAACTGGATCTTATCGAAAAGCGGATATTGGATCACCCAATGATCCATTAATTATAGATACCCTTTCAGTTACATCAACGACATCGGGTGATGGGGAATTCGTGGGTGGAATAGTAGGCAAGTTTATATCAGGTTATATAAGTGCTCATGTTCAAAATGCTGTAATTTATGCTGATAGATCTTCAGGGACGCAAAATGCTCTTGGTGGTCTTGTGGGTTACTTAGGTGATCCTAGTATTGATAACGAATGGAACAAACCAAGAATTGAAAGTAGTTCTTACCAAGGAAATATCAATTCTACCGGGGGAGCAGCCATGAATGGTGTTGGGGGACTTGTGGGAGTAGCTTTTCCAGCTTCCATTAATAGAGCAAAATTTAGTGGAAATATAACAGTTGATAAGTCGGGCTTAATTACAGGAGGCTTAATTGGTCAAGTTGCTGCTCCTGCTGCTCCTAACGATTTATTTATTGCTGAATCAGCTGCAAACGTTAGCTTTAATGATCTAGGTACTGCTGGTATAACAACCGCAGGTGGTTTAATTGGTAAATTAAATTCAGGATCGGATACGATTGTTGTTGATTCATATGCTCGTGTAAATGCTAATTTTACTAATGGAGATATAGGTGGATTACTTGGTGATGCTGCCAGTACTTCGCAAATAGACTTTAAAAAAGTTTATGCTTACCAGGGGTTAACATTTTCTACTAATGTAGCATCAACTAAAATGATAGGTTTTGCTTCAAATTCAGGAACAATAAACTTTAATGAAAGTATTGCTTATAATTATAATTTACCAGCACACTCTGATCCTGACTTTAATGAAATGAACCAATTAAATGATTTTCAAAATGAACTGATAAAATTTTCTGATTTCTCAGGTATTTGGGGACTAGGAAGCAATTTAGGTCGATTGAAATGGGAAGTACAGAATCCTTACGTACTCCCTCTTGCAAATTAACAGACTTTGGCAGTTGGTTACTCCTTTTTTTTAATAATATACTCTTAAATTCCGATAGGTAATTAGCTTGGAGTTTAAATGAGATTTATTAGTTTATTTCTAATCACGCTTACATTTTCCTTATCTATTTTTAGCCAAGATAATTTGGACGGTAAACAGCATATCATTAATGATCTTATTGATCCTAATATAGAAATTCAAGCTCGTTATGACATGTGGAATAACCCTAATGCGGATTTCTTTTTCTTAAACTCTTTTGAAATGAAAGAAGATTATATTGGACTTCATAATATTCAAATGGCCATAAAAAATGCACGTGCAGGAAAAACAGTTCATGTTGTTCTTGATCCAGCAGGAAGTTTTCTTTCAGAAGAAACACTTTATCATATGGTTAAAGAAGGTGTTCAAGTTCATGAATATAGCAAGATGTTTAGTTGGACCAACATTAAAGATAGAATAAATACAGCTTATGCAGCTAATAAACTTAATAAATTCAATCCTATTATTTACTTACAAGCAGTATGGAGAAATCTAACTTATAGATCTCATAACAA
The DNA here is from genome assembly GCA_964352945.1 of uncultured Bacteriovoracaceae bacterium. GTDB lineage: Bacteria > Bdellovibrionota > Bacteriovoracia > Bacteriovoracales > Bacteriovoracaceae > CAYGTU01. The sequence continues at coordinate 32,976 of CAYGTU010000004.1, read as the reverse complement.
ATTATTTTTAATAGATAAATTGGGTGATGAATCGTTTGATCCCACAGATAATCTCTCTCCGAAGCAACATATAAATGGTGGAAGGAATATGGGAGATAGTTATTTTAATGTAGATATAGAAAACAAAAAGGCGGTTCAAGAAAATTTCATATATGTTGAAGAAAATGGAAAGAAAACTAAAATTGTAAAAAATGATCTTTTACCTCAATCTGAATATGAGCATGGAGTATTAACAAAGAGTCAAAATGCGCATAATGATGAGAAAGCCTTTATTAAAGGGCTTCTTGAAGGAGATCATACAGAAAGAATTAAACTTGAAGATCTTGAAAAAAGAAGAATTAAATCTCGTGCAGCAAGAATGAAATACTTAAATGCTGAGGGGGGATTTTGGAAGTCAAAATTTATTTATGAAAACTTACGAAATGAAACAAATTTTCTTTCATTTAAAGATGATATTGCAGATTTTATGATTAATTATAATTTAGCATGGGATCCAACTGATGGAATGACTTATGAAGAAGGTGTTGAACAAGCAAAAAAATTAAGAGAAATTTTTATTAAACATGAATCAGGTCTTATTGATTTAATAGATAATGGAAAAATTAGTCCCGATTTTTTAGCTAAAAACTTTTCAGGCATAATGGATAGTTCTCAAGTTAAGCTTCTTAAGCGAGCTGCCGCTCAAGTTAAATCCGGTAAAATAGGTGCAAAATCTCTGCTCGAAGGAGTTATTGGAATTTTAGAGATAGGTGATGTCGGAGGGGCGTTAACAGATGATGGTATAAATAAGTTAGCTCATTTTCAAAGATTCATGGGACCATTTTCTGATAAGAAAACATTTTCACAAAAACTAGCAAACTATTGGTCAAAGCTTTTTGGAATTACTTTTGATGAGGCTAAATTAACATCTATAAAAAAACAAGCAGAAACCGCAACCGATTTTCTTGTTAAAAAACACGGACTCAAACTGGAAGGAATTGACTGGATGAAATCTGCGACTTATGCAGATGCAGTTCAATCAATGAATGACTTGGTTAAGGATTCATCATTTAAGAAAAAAATTATGGATTATGCTTGGGATTCAATAAAAGGTGGAGAAAAGGTGTGGATTGTTTCTCAATATGGAACACCTACTAAAGAAGCAATGGAGGCTTTTGATGACTTACTCAAAGGTAATAGTGCGGCTCACCGATTAGTAGAACAATTTGCCAATAAAGGAGGAGTAGGTACTGATAAAGTCGCTACTGGTCAATTTATTGATAAGCTAACGGAACTTTTTGAAGCCAATGAGCTTAAAATACGTGATGGACTAATTGGAAATTTAGGCTCGAGTGGTAACGGTACACCAGTGAGAAAAATCCAAAATGTAACTAGAAACAGAGTATTTTTACAAGCGATGATTGATATTTTAGATGCCACTGGAGATGATAAATTTCTGTTACAAGTGGTTCAGACAGAATTAGAAAATGGTAGAAAAACAGCAGATGAAGTAACAAGTATTTTAATAGATTCAATTAAAAGAAACAGACAAGTAATGATTGAATCTCTTATGAAAAATCATGATAAATTTTCTAAAGCTGTTAGGAGATTAAGACATTATGTTGATGATGATCCTAAAGAAATTTTAGGTAAACATACACCAAGAGAACTTCATTTTGCTACCAATGATGATGGAGCTTGGAGACTTGGTGCTGATCCTTATATTATTGATGATTCTCACCTTGTAAATGAAACAAGATTCTCTACCCTTGGAAAAGGTACAAATACCTACGGTTTTAATTATACAGGAGAAACAGTACATTCTAGAATTCATGCCAAAACAGTTGTGGTTAAAAAACCTAATGGTGGTTATGAGGTCTTAATATGGTCAGCAAATTTTGACTACAGATCAAGTGATTTAAACGGTGAGAACGGAATAAAATTAATTTTCAATCCTGATAATACTGAATTCCCAGAGAAAATAATAAAAAACATGGAAGAAGAAATTTTTTCTAAATCTGTAAAATATTTAAAGAATGGAACATTTATTAAAGATACTCACTGTCCTCTACTTTTAAAAAGAATGTTTATCAGAAATTTAGCTAGAAAATTACTCTAAGGTTTATTGGCGATAAAAGGTTTTTTTCTCTTGGGATAGCAAGTCTGGCAAATTTCACATTTTGTTCCATCACAACCTCGAGCCGAACAATATTCTCTACCATAAAAAATAATTTGCAGGTGTAGCTTATTCCAAATTTTTTCAGGAAACTTTTTCTTAAGATCTTTTTCTGTTTGTACTACATTAGTCCCTTTTGTTAAGCCCCATCTTTGGGCCAGGCGATGAATATGGGTATCAACTGGAAATGCTGGAAAACCAAAAGCTTGGCTCATGACAACTGATGCTGTTTTGTGGCCAACACCTGGAAGTTTTTCGAGATCTTCAAAATTAGCAGGTACAGAATTATTATGTTCATTTATTATTATATTTGATAACTCCCAAATAGCCTTGGCTTTCCTTGGAGCAAGCCCACAGGGACGAATGATATTTTCAATTTCTGAAACTTCTAATTTGATCATTTTTTTAGGAGAGTCAGCTTTCTTAAATAAGAGAGGTGTGATTTTATTTACTCTTTCGTCTGTGCATTGAGCAGATAATAAAACAGCGATTAATAATGTATAGGGGTCTTTATGATTTAATGGGATTGGAGTTGTTGGATAAAGTTCTTCAAGTTTATTTGTGATAAATTCAATTTTTTCTACATTATTCATTATTTTAATATTCAGAAACTTTAACTTTAACTTTTAGATTACGTTTAGCAGCTTCTTCATTTAATATTTTTTGCACTTCATTTGCCGTAAACAGGTTTCCAATTACAGTAAATGACGTACCCATTGGAATTGTGCAATGAGAGGTACAACCTACATCCGTTGTAAAAAGTTCAAATTGATGAATATCTTCAATATTTTTGAAATCAGAATACCAAGACATAAAGTCAGCAATTTTTTCTCTAAGAGTTTTAAGCATTTGCACTTTAAGCTCTTTTTGAGTGTTAAAAGTAAAAAGACTACTATCTCTTTTTTTATCATTTATGATAAACTTTATAACACCAGAGGTTCTCATTACTAATGTGTCGTTCATACATTGTGGGCAATACATAGATGAGAGTATAACCAAAAAAGAGAAAAAATAAAACAGGTATGATCTTCGAAGCTGTAAATATTCACGTAGACGACAATCTCTTGCTTAATGCAAAAATAAAAGAGAATGGTAAGTCAAAATGGCTTATAGCAGTGCATGGTTTGGGTGAGCATAAGCTATATTGTGACTATTTGTTTGATTTATTGTCTCGTGAGTACAATATTTTGACCTACGATCTAAGGGGACATGGCGAAAGTAGTGGAGAAATTGGCTGTATTAATGACTGCGTCAAAGACCTACAGAAAGTACTTGATTATTTAGCTAGGAACTATTCGCTTAAGGAATACGCATTGGTTGGCCATTCATTTGGTTCTTTAATTTGTATTCATTTTTTACAAAACTTTTCTTTTAATATTTATCCTTCAAGAGTTTTTTTAGTTTCCCCCTTACTTAGAATTGGTTTAATTAGAGCGGATTTCATGAACCTTCTGCTTAAGCCAGTAGCACTTTTGCAAAAGATATTTCCTATGGGCTGGCCAATAAACCTCTTTTTAATGCCAAAATGGTTTTCTCACGACAAAATGTTATTAGAAAAATATTCACGTGATGTACTTGTAAAAAAATATATTAAACTTCAAACATTATTAAGGATTATTAAGCAGCTTTCCAGAATTCTTTATAAAAGAATAGAAAGCAAGTGTCCTCTCTATGTTATTTATGCAGGAGATGATCATATTGTGACGCCACTAATTATTGAGAGTTATTTTGAAGAATTTGAAAGAGGTGCAATTCTTAAAAAGATTGAAGGCTCTTATCACTACTTGCATTTTGAAGTGAATCAATACAAAAACCAATTTAGAGATTTTCTTAACCTTTCTTTATTAGAATTAATTGAAAAATAAAATTAAAAATTAAATTCTCGACTTAACTTCTTTTAGAAATCGGACCCTTTCGATCGCTGGTGGATGCGAATGATAGAATTTTGAATACCATTTATCAATTATGATAGGGGAAGAATTTTCTTTATAAAGAACTTTCAGGCTTGAAATCAGATCTTCTGCATTTGTATGTATTGCTGCAAATTCGTCAGCCTCATATTCATTTTTTCGAGAAAGTAAGGAGAAAATGGGGGTAAGGAAAAAAGTAAAAATAGGCGTAATAGTTGTAAATAAAACAATTGCCATGTAAGAGCTTTTTTTCAGGCCAAAATGAATTTCAAAAAAGGTATTTGATTCATAGAGTTTTCCTAAAATATAAAAACCAATGAGAGAAAGTAAAACTGATCGAATCATCATTTTTATAATATGTTTTTTCTTAAAATGACCTAATTCATGTGCCAAGATAGCTAGTATTTCGCTGTTCTTTAATTTTTCAATTAATGTATCAAAAAATACAATTCGCTTTGATTTTCCAAAACCAGTAAAATAAGCATTTCCATGAGAACTTCTGATAGAGGCATCCATGACAAATAGCCCACTACTGGCAAAGCCGATCTTAGTTAACAAATTGTTTATATCTTCTTTAAGTGATTCATTTTCAAGAGGAGAAAATTTATTAAAAATAGGTGCGATAACTGTAGGGTATAGCCATATAATGAAAAATTGAAAAGATGTTAATAATAAAAATGCCCAGAACCACCAGTTCTTCAAATGGATAATAATATAGAGGATGGAACAGATTAAGGGGGCACCTAAAAGGATCATCAATAAAAGCTGTTTTGCTAAATCGATAAAATATTTTTTATAGGTCATTTTATTAAAGCCATATTTTTCTTCAATTACAAAACGAGAATAGAGTGAAAAAGGTATATTAATGAGACTGTCTATTATTGAAATGACGCCAAAAAAAGTAATTCCTCTATATAATTCGGAGCTGAATTGTTTAGATATTATTGTATCTAAAAAATTAAATCCACCGAGAGTAATCCAAACTGTAAACATTGCGACTTCAACGATAATATTAATTTGAGAGAATTTTAGTTTATCGATACTATAAGCTTTGGATTTTTGATGATCTTCAATTGAAATAATGTCAGTAAAATCTTCAGGAATAGTAGAGTCGGCAATTGCCTTTATATTTCTTTTGTCTAAGTAGAGTTTAGTGGCATACTTTGCACTAAAGAAAAAATATAATATAGTTAGATAGATTTGTTCATTCATAGGTTGAAAATACCACAAAAGGAAAGGGAAAGGAAATAAGTTGAGAGTCATTGATGTATATGCAGATAATTCATTAAGAAATTTCTCCTATATCTTAATTAAGGATCAACATGTTGTATGTATTGACCCTTTTGATGGTCAACAAATCGAAAAGGTTTTAAAACAAAATGAATTAGTTTTAACGGCCATAATTAATACACATCAGCATCATGATCATATTAAGGGCAATAATTATCTTATCAATAACTATGCATGCCCCATACTTAATGAAGATTTAATTTTCAATGATGGCTCCGAGTTAGTTCAAATAAAAACTCCAGGTCATACAAATGAGCATGTTACTTATGCTTATAAAGAAAAAGGTAAAGAAAAGTTAATATTTTGTGGCGACACTCTTTTTAATGCTGGAGTGGGAAATTGTAAAAATGGTGGAAATGATAAAGTCTTATATGAATCAATTACAAAGATTTATTACAAATTTCCAAAAACTGCAATAATCTACACAGGGCATGACTATAGGTTAAATAATCTAAAATTTTCAGAATCAATTTGGAGTGAAAATAAATGTCTTAAAGAAGAGATTGATGTAGAAGAAGAGTTGAGAAAGGATAATAAGTTTAGGTTCACTTTTTTAGCTGAGGAATTTGATATTAATCCTTTTTTTAACTTAAAATTTTTTAGAGAAAAATTTAAACTAGATAGTGAAGAAGAAGCATTTATATATTTAAGAAAGTTAAGAGATAATTGGTAATTTAAAAAAAGGATTATTATGAGTTTGCCTAAAATAGGTTCTAAAGCACCAGCATTTTCACTCAAAGATGAAAATGGGGATAAAGTGAGTTTGAAAGACTTTGCTGGTGAAAAAAATGTTTTATTATATTTTTACCCAAGGGCCATGACTCCTGGTTGTACGGTTCAGGCTTGTGGTATTACAAGTTTTAAGAAAAAGTTTGATGCAATTGATACTGTTGTTTTAGGTGTTAGTCCTGATCCACAAAATAAATTAGAAAAATTTATTGAAAAGCAAAAATTAAAATTCACTTTGCTTTCAGATGAAGATCATAAAATTGCCGAAAAATATGGTTCATGGGGATTAAAAAAATTCATGGGTAAAGAGTTCATGGGGATTTTAAGACAAAGTTTTATCATTGGTAAGGATGGGAAAATTAAAATGAGTTTTCCTAAAGTTAATACAAAAACACACCATGAAGATATGTACAAATGGATAAAAGAAAACTTATAAGTTGAGTTTTTTAATCCGAAGTTAGCTTAAGATTTGCTCTTTTAGGATTTCATAAGAATGTGTTTTGTTAAAATGCTCTAGTATTCCGCTCAAGTTAGGTTTAAGCTCTATTGGACATTTTATATCTATGTCTCTGTAATCATAATGGTCATCTTGCTCAATAGTGGAGTAAAACGCAATATTTTCGTTAGACTCTAAAGTGAAATAAAGAAAACTAGACTCTTTCTTACTGAGTCTTAAAATAATATTATATAGCTTTTTAGTCTCTTTAAAAGTGTCCATATTTTAATAACTTATCCCGGATTTGATTTGACTTTACTCCTCATTGATTTAAAATAAATTATAGGGAAAGTCAAAAGTATTATGTGTTTTGTCATGGAGGACAATTGAATAGAATCACTATCTTATCCACTATATTTCTTTTTTTAACTTCATGCTCTATAGCAGATTATACACGCCGTTCATTAATGGGAACAAGTGAAGAAGATGAGAAAAAAATGGAACAGTCTAAATCTCATAAAAATTATGTTTCCATGCAACAGTATGATGAACTTTTAAGAAAGTATGAAGCTTTAAGGTCCACTAATAAACAAGATAAAAATACTTCTATCGATAATCCAGCATCAGCCTTACACAGTCCTTCTACGGATCAAATATTAAAAGAACTAGGACAGACAAAGAACAATGATTCTTCTAAAGATTCAGGGCTAGTAGATACTGTAGATGTTTTTGATTATGATGATGAAACTAATAAATCATCAAGTCCTTCATTAAATGTTGATCCCACTAAGAATACAGTTGAAATAAATTCTCCTCCACCAAGCATAGAGCAGAATAATCTTATAATTAATAAATTTTTTGATGCAAAAAAAGATTACATTAATAACAATTTAAAAGCTTCTCTGCCAAAAATGAAGGAACTTGAAAGATCTTCAAACGATCAAGTTCGAGTGAGAGCATTATATTATATTGGTAAAATTCATATGGAACAAAGAGAGTATGATTTGGCCCTTCAGGTTTTTGAAGAGTTAATTGAACGAGCAGCTTATTCTTCGTATGTTCTATCGACACTTAAAGAATTAGTTAAATGTACTGAAAAATTAAAATTACAAAAAAAACGCGCTCGATACGAGTCACTACTTAAAGATGTGTTTGGCTTGAGTTGATTGCGAATGAGGAATTTTGAATAATATTTTTTTAATACTTATTTTTATTTTAATTAGTTCTTTGAGCATGGCTCAAGATCCTGTCCTTAATGAAAATGCTAATGACATTGAATTAGTTGATGATGCTGACATGCAATTGCTTCTAAATGAATCAGAAACTTCGAATAACTTCGAAGGTGTGAGTGTTGATCAGTCAAATGCTCTACAAAAAGAAGATCAAGAAACAGTTGATGATCTAACAATTCTAAAAAATGATATTGGTGAAATTTCTTATGAAGATCCTGATGCAGTAAAAGCTCAAGAAGAAGAAAAAAAATTAGAAGTTGAAGATAGTAAACCTATTGTTTCAGAAGAAGGCAGTGAAGACGATAAAGATCAAGAAGTAGAAAACACGCCAGTTGTTGTTAATGATGTTTCAAAAAAAGATAAAGAAGAAATTCAAATATTTGATGTGGGAGCTGAAGAAAAAAAATTATTAGAGGATGCCTCAAAACTTAAAATGCAAATATCTGTCGAAGAGTGGAATGAGGTTAAAAGTTCAACTTCTCTTGGTTCTTACACTGTTATTGAAGGTGATTGGCTATGGAAGATTTCACAAAGGCTTTTTGGAAGTGGTTTTTATTATTCTAAAATTTGGTCATTAAACCCCTATATAAGTAATCCTCATTTAATTGATCCAGGCATGGTTTTAAGATTTGATACAGGAGACTTAGATGAGTTACCCACTATTAAGCTGGGTTCATTTACTGAAGCTGAGCAAATTCAACTGGCGCAAAATGCAGGAAGAAATATTTTTACGGGATTTGAAAAATGGGGACATGACGCTAAACCAGAATGGCTAGATACAAAGAAAAAATTAACTGAGCAAGGTGTATTTGTTCAGTATGCTTCAGAAAAAACAATTTCTGATCTTGATACAATTAGTGCAACTCAATTAAATGATGAATATAAAAAATATGATCCTCCAAAAGCGGATTTAGAATTAGAAAATTTAAAACAAAATTATGATGCTGCAGGTTTTGATAAGAGCTCTAAAATTAGTTTTGTTTTTAAGGAAGGTTTCTATTTAAATACATTTTTATCAGCAAATATAGTTCAAGACTTTGGAAAAATTGAAAGTGCTTCTATAGAGGGAGATTTCTTTTCTAAAGGAAACGAGGTCTACGTTAGATTTGATGATACTTTAAATGTTGTTTCTGGAGACAAATTTTCTGTCTATGCAGCTGGTGGAAAAATCTCTCATGAAAACTCAGATAGAGAAGGTTATAAATATACAGTAAATGGGCACATACAAACAATTAGAAAAATTAATGATGTTTGGCTTTGTGAAGTTTTGGATACTTCTGGAGTCTTACAAAGAAATGATCGTATAACTGTTTACACTCCAAGAATTGAGAGAATCACTTATACCTTTAACAACAGAAATGTTGAAGCAGCTATCATGGCAGGATTTAGTGCTCTTCAGTCATATATTTCATTTGGCGATGTTGTTTATCTTGATAGAGGTAGAGCAGATGGCCTTGAAATGGGTAATGTTATGGAAGTCTATGGGTTTAAAGATAGGATGACTACTAAGAATATTACTGAGATCCCAACTTATAAAACTGCAGAGTTAACAATTATTACATTAACTGATAATTTTGCGACAGGATTAGTAACTCAATCTTCTAAAGATTTTCAAACAGGATCAATTGCCATTACTAAGACTAAAGAAGCAGCTCTTAGGGCCTTTAAAGCTAGAAAGAGAATTAAAGATGGAAATGTTAATAAGCTAGATAAAGATGCTCTAGATGAACTAGATATTGAATTAAACCTTGATGATTTAAATGACTCTCTACTTAATAAAGCAGATCAAATTCAATTTACTGAAGATGAGTTAGCTGAATTAGAAAGACAAGAAAGAGAAAAATCAATTCTTAAAGAAGGTCAAAGAGATCTAAAAGCTCTAGAAAGACTTGAAAAAGAAATTGAATCAGCTGAGAAATTACTAAATGAAGCTAAGCTTGATGAAGACAAATTATTAGAACAAGAAAGTCTTGAAAAGATCGAAAAAGATAATAAGTTTAACGAAGAAGAATCACTTGAAGATATTGAAAGCAACTTTGGTAAGAAATTTATGGATCAAAATTTAAATACTAAAGACAATCCATTTGGATTAACAGAGTTTGATGTCGAAGAGATTGATGAATTATTAAACTCCGAAAAAGAATAGGTACTTTTTAATGTCTAAAAAAGTACCTAATTCCTATGAAATTACTGATCTAGATAAAGCCAGCAACATTATTAATAGCCTTTTAATTATTTTAAAAGGCTTTGCTATGGGGATAGCCGATATTATCCCTGGAGTCTCAGGGGGAACAATTGCCTTTATCACAGGTGTCTATGATGATTTATTAGCTTCAGTATCTTCTGTTAATGGTGAGTTGATAAAAAAAATATTTAAATTTCAAATAAAAGAAGTATTTGACCATATTAATATCAAGTTTCTTTTTCCTCTTCTCACTGGTATTGTTCTTGCGATTCTTAGCATGTCAAAGTTAGTGCATTACTGCTTAGAAAATTATGCTACTCAGACTTGGGCCCTATTTTTTGGCTTAATTGCGGCATCAATTATATATATTGGAAAGGCGATTAAAGATAAGGGAGATTATAAAAATATAATTTCCCTTTTAATCTTCTCAATAGTAGCTCATTTAATTGTAAATTTGATTCCAATTGAAACTCCAAACACACTTCCTTATATTTTTGGTTCAGCGATGATTGCTATTTGCGCAATGATTTTGCCAGGAATAAGTGGATCGTTTATTTTAGTAATACTCGGTAAATATTTATTTATTACTAGTGCTTTAAAGAATCCTTTTTCTACTGAGAGTCTTCAAGTCATTGTTGTTTTTATATTAGGATCAGTTGTCGGCATTACAAGTTTTTCAAAAATCCTTAAGCATTTACTTCATAAATATCATGATTTAACTATGAGTGCTTTGACTGGCTTTATGCTTGGTTCTATGAGTAAAATTTGGCCTTTTAGAAACATTTTGGAGACTAAGCAAGTAGGGAAGAAGTTGATTGTTTTAAAAGAATCTCTTTATTTCCCATCTGAATTTACAAATATTGTTCTCATTTCATTTATTTTAATGCTCTTTGGATTTGCTCTTGTTTTTATCTTAGAAAAATTGGCTAGCAAAAAATAAAAGGCCACTAACAAGTAGTGACCTTTTATTTTTTGGCGCGGCGTGAGAGATTCGAACTCCCGACCAATTGGTTCGAAGCCAACTACTCTATCCAGCTGAGCTAACACCGCTTATTTGAATTATATTATTTATACTAAATGAGTGGCTCCATGTACAAGAATTCTTTGCTCAATTGAAGATATTTAGAAATCCAATAAACTAGTTCTATGAAAATATCTATCTTACTGTTTACAATATGTCTCAGTGCACAAGCTAGTGTGTCTTGTATTAATGATTATTTAAAAAGAAAAGATGAGTTGGTTAAGCATTTACCTTATTCCTTTCCAATTGTGGCAATACCACTTTTAAAAACTGTTAAGCTCATAAAGATTTTGTCTGGAGCAGAAGTTTTAGGAATAGGAGATCAAACTTATAAGCAGGCAAAAGATCTTAAGAAAATTGGTAAAGATATTATTTATGCAGGAAGATTTATTGGTGGAAGTCTAGGTAGTGAATTAAAAAGTTTAGGCAAAGATATTCAAGAGTTTTCTCAAGATGTTATGGACATTACTTCTAAAATACATGATACACAAATTATTTCTGAAGTAGGTAGAGAGATAATTCTAATTGCATCAAAGCTGAATAAATTCAGTGAAAGAGTAAAAGAAATCGGAGATAGATTAAATATTTCAGACTTAGAAAGATTAGGAAAAGATGGAATTAAATTGGCTAAAAGAATTAACTTACTAGGATCAGATATCATTTATTTATCTGAGCAATTAAATAATTTCGAAGATTTAAAAGAATTTACTGATTACGTAAATAAAAGAGAAACATCTGTTAGCTTTACATTTATTAGTCTTGGTAAAAAGATTTTTAGTTTAAAAGATAAAATCTGTGATAGCTCACTTGTTAGCAAATATAAAAAGCGCCGTTTTGTTAAAACTAAAAAATTAAAGTTTCGACTTTCCTCCAAGAAAGAGCTCTTGAATAGCATCTAAGTGACCAATATTATTAAGTTTATCTCTTTGTAATCTTTACACTAACTATTTTGATTCTCTTATTAATTTTGTAAAGTCCTTCTAACTTAAAAGAGGGGTTGTAATGAAACTAGTAATTGGTTTATTAATCATAAGTTCTAATGTGTTTGCTATTGGCGATATTAGCATTAATAAAAAGCAATTCAAAAAGATAGCTGATCAGCTAAATGCAACAACTAATTCAAAAGGTAAATGCGATTTTACGAGAAGAGAATTAAATAAAGTTTATATGGCTAAAGAATATGCTAATTATAAAGACTTTAAAAATTTAGTAGCTCCCGCTGGAACTGATATGAGTTCTCATTGGGATTGTATCTTTTTAAAAAGATCAATTAAAAGAGATCAGGATCAATGTAATGTAATGCCATCAATGGTTTTCGATAATCTAAAAGAAATGGAAGATAAGACTGTTGAAGTTGAAGGAAAGACTAGTTACGTTGGTTTAGTTCCTAAGAAATATAAATATAAAATTGAATTAATAAATGGTGTTGCTACAGCGATAGTAAATATTCACTTTAAAAAGGGTGTTTACTCAAATGAAAATTATAAAAAGTATTTATTAACAATGGATAAAGCATTAAAAGATGCTGAAGAAAAATGGAATACTCAAGTCTATAATAATCTTTTTAGGTTTAGTTTTAATAGGGTAGACTCGGAAGAGCTTGCAGATTTTTCAGTTAAATTAAAAGAAAAAGATACTCGAGGACCTTATGATACGAGATGGTCAATCCAATTTGGTGTCAATACAGTCGCTCATGAAATTGGTCATATGATGGGGCTTGATGATGAATATGATAATGTTATTCATACAACGATGACTTATCCAAAATATTGGTCAACTTTCTTGGATAAAGATTTTAAAGACACACTTTGGGTTAGATTCGGGTATGCAATAGACGGGACAAAACTTTGTGATGATACCTCCATTATGTGTAATCCTTACTCAAAGAAGAAAATTAAGAAATTTCAGGTATATAACATCTTTAAACGATTTTACTGCAATTAGTAATTGAAGTTTACTTGATAAAGACTTTTCTCCTCGCTAGAATGTGTTAACACACCATACTTACAAGGAGAACTTATGAATTCTAATCAATACATTAATGATGCCATTAAAACTGAATCAACTGATTTTTCAGCTATGAACCAACGTTTAAATGATGATGGTTTAAAAAGACTTCTTCATGCGGGAATAGGACTTTCAACTGAAGCGGGAGAATTTTTAGACGCTCTTAAAAAACATATTTTCTATGGAAAAGACCTTGATAAAGTGAATCTTTCAGAAGAAATCGGAGATTTATTTTGGTATTTGGCCATTGCTTCAGATGAACTTGGAATAAATTTTGAATCTGTAATGGAGAGAAATATTGCAAAATTAAAAGCTCGTTATGGAGAGAAGTTTTCTGAAACTAAAGCTGAAACGAGAGATTTAAATACTGAAAGAAATATTTTAGAAGAACAAAAATTTAATTAGACATCCATTTAATACATTTTTCTAATTCTATTTTCATTTTATTTGCAGGGGCACTATAGGGTGCCCCATGTCCTGGAAGTATGTGTTCAAAGTTATAATCAAGAAGTCTTTTCATCGATTTTATTTGTTCATCCCAATTGTACCAACAACCATTTCTAAAAGCAGAGAGTTGATTTAGTTTTGGCGACCAAAATAAATGATCCCCAGTAAAAAGATATTTATTTTTATAAAGTAAAGTGGTGTGACCCTTAGTATGTCCCGGAATAGAGATAATCTCAAAGTCTTCGCTTAATTTATACTTGTCTTCTTTGAGGTAAATTTCGTAATTTGCTGAAGACTTATTCTTATCTTCAAAATGAATTATTCTCTGGGAGTTAAAAATCTCATGATATTTGTCTGTATCAGCGACATCATCTTTATGGGTGAGGTATTGAAAATTTACTCCACCAAGATGGTTTAAACTATCAGCAATTTGCTTGAGGTATCTGGGAGAATCGACCATGACTTTTAATTTTTCATCATTGATATAATAGCTTGTTGCTCCATAGGATTTTTCTGAGTGAAAACCTAGATGATAAATATTATCGAGAAATAATCTAGGGTAAGAATCCTTTACTTCTTTTAATAGATAACTTTTTTCAATGGCACCAATGCTCCCAACGGGACAAGATAAGAGCGCTTGGATTGATTGGGATTCTTCTTCTTGGTTTTCAGGTTGCTTATAGACAGCTGCCAATCCGTCTGATTCTGTGAAGTTTTCAGGTGCAAGCCAGTAACAGGTCCCGCAATCAATGCAAGTGTCATCTACAAAGAAATTGCCTTTTATATTGCTAATTCGAGCTTTTTTGACGTTGGCCATAGGCAATTATGAAACGAATTTATAAGCTGGTCAATTAGGCACAGATATATCAGATATAACTGACTGAATTTGTTGAGCAGCTTTTATAAATAAAAAAACGGTTGTTCCAGAATTGGCGTCGTGGGATAATAATATTAAGGACTTATTTATGAGCGAGAAAATAAAAATTGTCTATATTGGAGATGATTTAGGTTATTGGAAGAAAATTCAAAATGATTATAAAAATTCACTTTCAGGTGGAGGTTTTGAATATATACGTCATGAAGTCGAAAATGAATGGGACCCAAAAACTGTTTTCTGTGAAATTTTAGATATTAAGCCAAATATACTTTATATAGATTTTGCTTTAAACCCTGATTTATGTTTAGAGTTAAGTAAGTACATTAGAAAGGATAGTACAACAAAAAGATTTTCCACTACAGCACTTCATCAATATAATGATTTTGAAAAATACTTACCAAAAGCCTTAATGGCAGGTTTAAGAGTCAATCATATCAAATCGGGTGAAATAATGGATGTTGCCTACGATGGAATGTGTTTGTTTAATGTAGATAAGACAGCACCACCAGAATTTGCTACAGCTGAAACTCAAATAATCACAACTGTTTATCAAGATCTTAGAGTAAGTTATGTTGATAATAATCAATTTCACATTGAAACAAAATCACCTCTAACTGAAGGATCTATTTTAGAATTAAACGACCATTTTTTAGAAGAAGTAATGGAACATAAAAATGTTGAAGTCACAAATCAATCAGATCGAAATCTATACTATGACTTAAGATATTCATATGATTTAAAATTTGAATTTGCTGAACAATACAATTCTGAAAGATATGCTCAGGTAACTGATCCAGCAATGTTAGAAAAATTAAAAGAGCAAGATGCTGAAAAAAGATTAGAAAAAGTTCAAGGTGTAAAAAAGAAAATAGCCCATTGGCTAGCTAAAAGGGTAGGAGAAATGTCTCCTCCTAAAAAAGCCAAGATAATGGTTATTGATAGGACTTTATCTTTTCTAAGAGATGTAAATATAAAATTAGAAAAGCTCGACTATACTCTTATATTACAAAGTATGCTCCAAGGAGAGCGTGAACAATTAAAACGTTTTATGTCTCATGTGGTTATCTATAACTTTGAAAAACCCTTAGGTGGAGAGCAAGATGATGAATTTATTAATGGGCTCACTAATTTAAGGGCAATAATAAAAACGATCGAAGGCATCGAAAATTATAATCCTATCGTAGTTGTTTTTAACGCAGGAGAAGAAAAAGGAAAAATTAAAAGTTTAATTCCTTATAAGAAATTTTTAACTTACTCAGAAGAGCTTTCAATTGATTTAGTAACAAATCTTGCTCATAAGATGATTTCCTCAATAGAGGTAGAAGAGCAAAAGAAAATTGAAACAGAATCTGCCAATACTACTAGTGAGTTAAAATCATTAGGACCTTCTCATCGAGTATATTTTAGTTCTAATGATCCAGAGAGTATTATTCATCTTAAAAGACCCATTAAAATAATTGAGGTTAATGAATTAACGATGTATTTTGAATGTCCGGATGAAATACCTTCTTATACGTGTTTTAGAATAAAGCATCCCTTTAGTTCTGTTCTTACAGTTGTTCCAATGCCAGCAAATAGTCCTCATAACAATAAGCCAAATGTTTATTATTCACTCTTAAATGGTATTGGCGAAGATGAAAAGAAAGATGTAAGACAATTAATTAATAAACTTATTTTCCAAAAAGATCATCCACCACCAGAAGATGATGATGGTTTATCTCTCTGGGAAAGGAGAGAAAAGCAAAAAGCGCAATTGATTAAAGAAGAGCAAGAAAAAGCTCGTCTTGCTGCTGAAAAAGCTGCAGCGGAGAAAAAAGCTAAAGCCGAAGAACAAGCACGTTTAAAACTTGAAGCGCAAGAAGCTATGAAAGCTAAAAAGGAAGCAGCCGAAAAAGCCAAAAATGCACCTTCATCCGAAGAAAGCGAAGAAGAGTAAATCATTGTATTTATTGCCCTAATATTAGGGCAAATTCTTAATATCTAAAACTGCACAACATATTTAAGTGTCTGAAATTACAGGAGAATTGAAGCCGAAATAAAAATGAGGTTACAATTTTAGAAGGGATTTATTTAGCCGATAAGTACCTTGAGGTAATAATGCTATTTAAAATTAGCTTCACATTAATGTTTATGATTTTGGTTAGTTCTTTAGGTTTCTCTAAAGATTCAAATAATGTTGCCGTTGTCAAAATGTTGAGAGGAGATGTTGTTAAGAAAAATAGTGAAGGTGAGTTTAAATTAAAAAAAGATGATTGGGTAAGTGAAGGGGATTTAATTTTAACTGAAAAAGCTAGTTTTGTAAGATTAGTTTTTATTGATAAGTCTCAAATAAACATTGGGCCAAAGTCGGAAATGATAATTGAAAAATTCTCTCAAAAAGATCCAGGCTTATTAAATATTGTTAAAGGAAAAATCAGAGCTAAAGTAACGAAAGATTATTTAGAAATGAATAAGGGAAATAAATCCAAACTTTTTATGAAATCAAATTCAGCTGTAATGGGTATCAGGGGAACAGATTTTCTTTTTTCTTATAGTCCTGAAACACAAGCTACTAGTGCCGTTCTTTTTGAAGGAAGTGTAGCTTTTTCTAAAGTTAGTTTTGATGAAAGAGTTGATTATAAAGACCTAGATAAAATTGTAGAAAGAGATCATATTAGTATTAAGCCGGGTGAATTTTCAGTAGCAAGTCCTAAAGCTCATTCAGCTTTAATCCCAGCCGTACTGAATACGGATCAAAAAGTAACGCTAGAAAAAAATGATACCTTTAAAGAATTCGAAGTAGTAGTTGAGGAAAAAAAGAAAGTAGGTTCACTTGTTCCAAAAGGTTTAAATGGTCA
>CAYGTU010000004.1:0-15840 GCA_964352945.1 uncultured Bacteriovoracaceae bacterium | reverse complement strand
TGCCTCAACAGATGGTGACTTAAAAAAACATGTAAATGCAATTGTTCAAGTTAAAGATAGAATAGATAATAGAGATTCTTCAGGTAAAAACGCACTTGGTTTTGTTTCTGCTGCAGGAGATATCAAACCTACAAATGGAGCATTTTTACATTTAGGAACTGGGAGTGTTATCGCACCTGGCAGTGATAGTGCTTATGATCCACATTCAAACTCTTTTAAAGCAACAGGCTCTACTGGAAGTGTAGGGGCAGATGGAGAGTATATACCACCTAAGGGATTAGCTTTAAATAATAGAGGTGAATTTGTTGAAAAAGCTTCAGGTCGCCTTCCAGCAAGTAATAGTCAATTTAAAAAAGATATTCCAAATATGATTAACGCTGGAGATGGTTCAGGTCCAAAATTTATTGGTCCATGCCCACCAGAATTTTGTCCAAATGGACCACTTATGGATAGACTTGATAAACCTGAATTTAATTTATTAAATTTAGAGAGATCAAAAGTAAAATTTCAATTTAACAATAATTAAATTCTCCCTATACATATTAGCTCGTTGCAGAGATAATATCAGTAATGATAAAAATTCTCATTATACTTCTATTTTTAAGCTATATGCCTTGTGCGTTTGCTATTCAAGCAAAAATTCGACAGTACGACAAAGATACTAAAATACTTATTTCTGACGCGTGGGAGCGATTTAAAGAAGCTGATTACAAGAATGTTATTATTGATGTTGAAAAAATTGAAAGGCATTTTGAAGTTAATCACTATAAGGATATTAAGCTGCATGGATTGTTATTTTATTGGAAAGCAATTTCTTATAAAAATTTACAAGATTATGTTCAATCAATTAATTATTTTAGAAAAGCAATTGGATTTTATTATGATGGAGAAGATCTATTCTATGAATACGCCCAAGTTTTATATGCTTCAGAGCAACTTAAAAAAGCTAGGGCCGCATTTTCTTTATCAATAAAAAATAAATATAAAATTGCAGTTTCTTATTATTATGTAGGGGATATTAGTCAAAAATTAGGCGAGTACAAAATGGCGCTTAAAGCATTTCATGCCATAGAAGATTTACCTTCAGAAGAAATTTCTGAAATTTTACAACCTGCTCTCTTACAAATTGCAGATATTTATTATACATTTGCTAAAGAAAAAGAAAATTTATTAGAAAGTATCGAAGACTACGTAATTCCACAATATGAAAAAGCACTAAATGTAGCACCTCTATCTAATCTAGCACCTGAGATTCAAACTAAAATTAAAGAAATTCAAGCCCTTTTTGAAGTTGAAGTTTTTAGAATGAGAAATGGAAGACCTTCACTTTTTCCAAGAAATTTTGTTAAATTAAATGCAGGTGTCAATTATGATACAAATGTTACTCTAGCGTCTAATGATACTCAATCAACTCAATCTGATCAAGGATCGCCATATTTAAGTACAAGTGTTTATGCTAGAAAAATGTTTTATCCTAATAAAAGGCATTCATTTTCACCAGAGCTAAGATTTAACTATAACAAATACACAAACACTAATGAAAATGTTCAAATTAATACAGGGTATACTCTAGCTTATGGTTTAAGAAACACTTATGAGCATACATTAAAAAATGCACCAGCTTCATTTTTATATGAGTGGGATTATTCAACGAGTAAGAGAGATGAAGGAAGTGATGGTACTTTAGATAATTTTAACTCAACTAATTCTTTTACAATTGGAGAAAGATATAATTTTTTAAAATGTGGAGAATCTGTTTTAAAGTATAGATATAAAACGACTACATTTGAGGAAGAAGATTCTAATTCAGTTTCTCATACGTTATCTTTTGAACAGGTTTTTAAGTTAGAAAAAGGTTATACCACGATTGGCTATTTCAGCTTTGATACATTAGATGTCCAAAATTCTACTTATAATAGTGATGCTTATACAGCTAAGGTTGATTTAGTATTTCCACAAACAACGGCTGATAAAATTTGGAGTGCTTCATTTGCAGTTGTTTTTACTAATCCTGTAAATCAAATTGATGATCGTGGAATTGAAACTTCTCTGACTCCAGGTCTAACTTTTTCAAAAATATATAATAGAAAATTTCGAGGTAACTTAAACTATTCTTATACAACCAATAGTTCAAAGTCAGTTGATTATAACTATAACAAGCATCTCATCACTTATAATTTAGAATATATTTATTAGCGCACAGAGTATAAAACACTTGTTACGGCCTGATCTCTGTATTTATATTTAGAATAAGCTTTTCCCAGAGAGTAGACGCAAAGCCCCATAATCATCCAAAGTATAAATCCTAACCATAATTTTTTCGTCATAAAACCAACAATTGTCATGTTTGTATTGTTAAGATGTCATAAGTTCTTTAAAATAAAAACATATTATTAATAAATTAATAGTTAACCTTAAGAAAGGATTAAATTATGAATATTTCACTTTTTTCAAATGGCGGAGTAGAGTTTTTATTTCGTTGGGGACATTTTTTAGCAGGTGTTTGTTGGATTGGAGTACTTTGGTATTTCAATTTTATTCAAGGATCATACTTTGCAGAAGCAGATGCTGGTGCAAAATCAGATGCAACTAAGAAACTTGTACCAAGAGCATTATGGTGGTTTAGATGGGGAGCAAGGGGAACATTTCTTTCAGGTCTAGCATTACATTTAATTAAAAGTGGAAAAGCTGGGATGTCAGTTTTTGGTACTTCATGGGGACTTACAATTTTAACAGGTGCATTAATGGGAACATTTATGTGGTTTAATGTTTGGTTTATTATTTGGCCAGCACAGAAAGTTGTAATTGCTAATGCTAATGGAGATACTCAACCAAACGCTGCTGCATGTGCAGCTAAAGCTGGTTTAGCATCAAGAACGAATACATTATTTTCAATTCCATTATTATTTTTTATGGGAGCTGCTAGTCACCTTCCTGTTTCAATTGGGCCAGGTGGAGCTTACACAGCGTTAGGAGTAGCATCTGCTGTTATTATCGCAATTGAACTTAATGGATTATTTGGTAAATTGGGTCCAATCAAATCTGTAACAGGTGTTATCCACTGTGGACTTGCACTTACAGCAGTATTATTTGGAATTGTAGAAGGTTTATCTTAATATGCTTAATAAGTTTTTAAATCAAATCGGAGTGGGCATAAAATCCACTTCGATTGTTTTCTTACTATTATTAATTTTTACTTCATGTAATAACTCTGAAGATTTTAAAGAGGGAACAACCCCAGAGCAAATCGAATTAATTAAAAGAGGTAAAGCAATCTATTTTACCTATTGTACGGTTTGTCATAATCCTGATCCAAAACTAGAGGGTTCTATTGGTCCAGATTTAGCCGGTTCTTCGTTGGAATTGGTTCGATTAAGAGTCTTATATTTAAAATATCCAGAAGGTTATAAACCTAAGCGTGATACAGAGGAAATGGCGGCTTTTGAAGATTTAGAAGCTGATATTCCCGCTATTCATGCCTTTTTAAATAAATAATATTTTTTATTTACCTCGTTTCATCAATTGAAATAGTATTTTCGTATCCAGACTTGTTTAAGATCTATTACAAGGTATTATTATATAAAAACAGGAGAATAATATGATGAAAATAGTCGGTTTTTTTCTTTGCTTAAGCATCATTTCATGTGGTGGATTTCAAGCAAAAAGAGTTGATGACAAAGAGAGTGATGAGAAGGCCCTAGAGATTACTGATAAGTGGTTACAAAAAGATACAGGGGATTCAGTGAGTGAAATTTTAAAGAAGATGAATTCTCATAAAGGTTTTAAAAAATATTTAAAAAAATATAAATCAGAACCAAAAATCTTCATCGCTGAAATTCAAAATAAAACCGACTCAAGTGATTTTCCCATTGAAGATTTCAATGATGAGTTACTTACTAAAATCTCAGAGACAGGTGATTATATTTTAATTGATAATGCTGCTCGTGAGAAAATTTTAAGCGAAATTACTTATCAACATGATGGAATGGTTGACCCGAAAGAAGTCAAAAATATTGGTAAGCAGTCTGGAGCTGATCTTTTAATTTTTGGAAATATTTTTATGAAAACTGAAAAAAGAGATGGAAAAGCCATTAAGCAGTATTCTATTAATGTAAGAGTAACAGAGCTGGAACGTGCAGTGGAAGTATTTAGAGGTAGAATAAAAACTAATAAATTTTCTAAGAAAAGTAGTTTTGGATTTTAATGAATGTTATTTTTAATCTCTTATTAATTCTTGTTCTTTTCTCTTGCGCAAGTGGACATCGAAAAGAACAAGGTGAGATTAGTAGTTTATACAAAACTAAAAATTATGATGAAGTACTGTCTGTAATTGAAAAAGGCCAACTTAAAAAAGATAAGGACTCAAAGTTACTTTTATACTTAGAAAAAGCGTCTGCTTTTTATGGTAAGGAAAATTATCTCAAAGTTATAGATGAACTTTCTAAAGCAAAAGACTTAATAGATAAGTATTACACAAAATCAGTAATTAAATCCCTTGCCACGAGTACTATTCTAAATAGTAATTTTGAAAAATTCAGAGGATCTTTTTACGAAAAATCCCTTTTGCATTACCTCTTAGTTTCAAGTTATTTTAATATCTATAAGAGAAAGAAAATCTATGTGACAAACAAAGCTCAGAAGAAATCAAAAGATAAAAATAAGAAAACGGATGAACCAAAAGAAATATTGGAAGAAATTTCTGAGAAAACAGCAAGAGATTATTTGTTTAAAGCTAGAGCAGAGGTGCTTGCTTGGGATACTTTTTTTGAAGAAATTAAATCAACTTATAAAACCAAAACTACCTATCATAATGATCTCTTGGTTAAACTTTTTGGAGGTCTCATCCATGAAGAAATTGGAACTAGGGCCGAATTAAATATTTCCTTAATTCTTTATCAGGATGCCTATAAAATTTTTAATACTATTTATCCTAATTTCAATACCTTTAATAAAAAATCCGAAGATTATTTTGAAAAAGCAAAAAATTCAAAACTAGATTCGAGTTCTTTAGCAAAGTTTAAGGATAAATTTGAAGCAACAGATGATTACAATTCTTTAAAAAATTACATCGAATTTAAGATTTTAAATCTTGCTTATAAATTTAATAAATCTAAATATAATTTTCTCAAAAAAGATATTAAACCTGATAAAAATTTAGTGACTGAAATTGAGGGTAGCGGTGAAATAACCAATATCACTATCGATCAGGGTATTATTCCTAAAAAAATAGGAAAAACAGTTAATATTGGTTTGATTGGATTAATGGAAAGTTCGGATGATTCTAAAACTAAAAAGTTAGTTTTAGGTATCGGTATTCCTATTCTCACAGCTTTTGCTATGAATGAATTAGGTCTCTATCCAAGAAATAGATATATGACCGGTGGTGAATTTAGAGCTTATAATAAATTATTTTATGTTTCAGCTAAGGCCATGGCCATTGAATATGAAGTTCCAATTATTGAAAAAAATAGCAACAGTAAAAAATATTTTTTAGTCATAAAGGATAAAGAGAAAGTAGTTAAAAAAATAGAACTTTCAAAGATTGCTTCACTAGGGGATTTTGCCAAGCTAGCTCTTGAAGATACTTCTACTCCTAGATTACTTAAACAGGCTTCTCGTGTTGCAATGAAATACTTAGGAGCAATTGCGACAGCATTTGCTACTTATAATAGTTTTGGTCGAGATAAACACGGAAGACGTGGCCCTTTTGCTAAAATAGCGGCCCTTGGTGTCTATGCCATGGCAGCAAAAGCAATTGCTGAAAGTGAGAAAGCAGATCTTCGATACTGGTCTACACTTCCAAAGAATGTATTACAGTCTGAATTAAAACTTCCTTCTGGAAGTTATGAAGCAGAAATTATTGAAGAGAGTAAAGAAGGTAAAACATACAAATTAGGTCAGTTAAATATTGTCAAAGGTAAGAAGAACATTTTTACCTATCACCGTCCCGATATAATATAAGCTCAAAAAATTAGCCTAAATTTCGATAAGTATTCGTGTGTAAGAATATTTATCTTCTCCTTATTTTTCTTTTAATTTCCAGCAATTGTATGGCTTTTGATGAAAATGCTAAGTGGTATACACTACATGAAAGAGCAGAGGATAGTATTTCATTTTTGATTAAAATTATTGAAAAAAGTAATGTCGGAAAAAAATTACTAATTAATGCTCAAATTAAAGCATTTGAAAATGGATTGTTATTAACTGATGTTATTAAAGCGGGTGAAAGTTCCTTAACAGACACGACACTTATTAGAAAATTTTCAAAAAATAATCCTCTAGACATAATTTATGAAGCAAACTCAATTGTTTATTTGAATATTCATTTAAGTATCAAAGATGCACTTCTTGATTTGTCTCATGAGTTAACACATTTTGTTCATAGAAAACCTTTTAATCCCTACATCATGAATTTCACTTTAAGTGAATTTATTAAAGATACTATTGAAGGCAGTGGTGGAGAAGTTGATGCTTTCATTATGGAATGCAATGTTTTGAGTGAACTTTTTCCTAAGGAATTCAGAAAAGAATCAAACTGCCAAAGTATTGTTGGTGCTGATTTTAAAATCTCCAAAGATCTTGCTACTAAAAAATTCTATAGGGTAGGGCGTTATTTAGATTCGTTTAAAGAATCCCTTGAAAAATCTGGGGTAGATAAGGAATTTGATAAAATTAGTGGCGACGAAGTGAGGTTTGTCTCTAGTGCTTACGGTCTTCCTTATCCAATCGCGGCTTTTAAAGAGTATAAAACGGTAGTTAAGAAAGTTTGTGAAAATGATAGCGCAAGGCTTCAATACCTTAGACAAAGTCGAAACATAGCTAGTACGAACGAATTTTCTAATCTTGAAAGTTTGCACGATAAACGGTGTAAGATTTAATTGTTTATTGTCGTCGCGTCATTTCCTTGAATTAACTTTAATTTCAATGACTTTCATTGACTAAATTAACCCCTCTAGGTAAAAATAAGTAGTATATTTTAAAAAAGTTTTTGGAGAAAAAATCATGCAAAGTAATGACGGCATCGTACTTGCGAAATTTGATGATCTATTGAGCTGGGGAAGAAAAAATTCTCTATGGCCGATGACATTTGGATTAGCTTGTTGTGCGATTGAAATGATGGCAACTGGTGCTTCTAAATATGATTTAGAAAGATTTGGTTGTGGGGCTTTTATGGCAACTCCTAGAAGAGCTGACCTAATGATTGTTGCAGGAACTGTAACATTAAAAATGGCAACACGATTAAAAACTCTTTATGAACAAATGGCAGAACCGAAATATGTTATATCAATGGGCTCTTGTGCAAATAAGGGTGGACCATATTGGCAACATGGATACCATGTTCTGAAAGGTGTTGATGAAGTTGTTCCTGTAGATGTTTATGTTCCTGGATGCCCTCCAAGACCAGAAGCTCTTATAGAAGGAATTATGACTCTTCAAAAGAAAATTGCTAATGAAAGAATTGTAACAGATAAGTGGGTTAAAAATGCTTAATGAAATTGCATCCTTAATAAATGAAAATGTTAGCGGAGCAAATGCAACTGTTAATACTTTAGAAAAAGGTACTTCTTCTATTACTGTAGAAGCAAGTCATATTAATGCTGTGGCAAAAACTCTTAGAGATAATTCAAAATAGCCTTTTAATGCTCTACAAGTTATTAGCGGAGTAGATTATATCGATTTTATTGAAGTAAATTATATTTTTGGAAATTTTATTCCAGGACAAAAAAGAGATCTACTTTTAAAAGTTAAAGTGACTGATAGATTAAATGGAAATCTTGATACTATTACTGATATTTATAGGGCAGCAGATTTTCAAGAAAGAGAATGCTTTGATATGTTTGGTGTAAGCTTTAACAATCACCCCGACCATAGAAGAATTCTTTGTCCTGAAGACTGGGAAGGTTTTCCTCTTAGAAAAGATTATATTGCACCAAAAGTTTATAATGGGATGGAAGTTTATCCAGACTCTAAAATGAATTTAGAAGATAGAGAATTTATTTTAAAGAAAAATGTTGAATACGCTGATCGCATTGCTCAGGGTAACGATATTGAAACTGAATTACACCATAAGTAAAAAATTAAGGAATATATATGAATAATAATTGGGATTCGATGTTTGGTGATAAAGCCGTTCAACAACAGGAAGCAATTAAATCAGGGCTTCTAACTTTGAATATGGGCCCTCAGCACCCTGCAACTCACGGCGTACTACGAGTTGAAATTAAAACAGATTCAGAAACAGTAACTGAAGCTATTCCTCATTTAGGATATCTTCACCGTTGTATGGAAAAGCATTGTGAAGCTCTTGATTATAGAGCAGTTATTCCATTCTTTGATAGACTAGATTATTTAGCAGCGATGAGTATGGAACTAAGTTATGTTTTAGCTGTAGAGAAAATGCTTGATGTAGAAGTTCCACGTCGTGCAACTGAAGTGAGAACAATTATTGTTGAACTTCAAAGAATTGCTTCACATTTAATGGCTTTTGGAACTTATGCTCTAGACTTAGGAGCATTCTCTCCATTTTTATATGCGTTTGAAATGCGTGAAACTTTACTTCGTTTATTTGAAGAAATCTCAGGAGCGAGACTACTTTATAACTATATTTGGGTTGGTGGAGTTTGGAATGATCTAAACGATGATCAATTAAAAAGAATTGCAAAATTTTGTGAAGATATGGAAGAGGAAGCTAAGAAATATTATGATCTAGTTTCAGTTAATAAAATCTTTGTTGATCGTACAACAAATGTAGGTATCTTAACTCCAGAAGATTGCTTCACTTACGGAGCAACTGGACCGGTATTAAGAGGTTCAGGAGTTAAATGGGATCTTCGTAAAGAAGAACCATATATGATGTACAACGAGCTTGATTTTGATGTTCCTGTAGGTGACGGAGAAAGAGGTGTTGTTGGAGATTGTTGGAATAGATATATCGTAAGAATGAGAGAAGTAATTGAATCAATAAAAATTATTAGACAAGTTCTGGATGGAATTCAAGAAGGTCCAGTAATGGGTAAAGTTAAAAAAATTATTAAATTACCAGAAGGTGAGATTTTTTATAAAACTGAGGCACCAAGAGGAGAACTCGGGGTACATATCGTTTCTAAAGGGGAAAAAACACCTTATAGAGTGAAAGTTAAGTCTTCTTGTTTTACTCACACTTCAATGCTGGGTCATATGGCACCAGGGCAAATGATTGCAGATTTTGTAGCTTCAATTGGAAGCATAGATATCGTTTTAGGAGAGGTTGATCGATGAGCACAAACATAGAAACAGTTTCGATTTCGGATTACTTTAAGAATATTGTTGATGCTGTAAAAACCTCTATAAAGGGTATGAGCATTACAATTAGATATGTATGGGCAAAAAAGCCAGTAACTTTAGAGTATCCAGATGTAAAAGAAATTTTACCTGAAAATTCTAGATCAAGACTTTTTAATGACACACAAAACTGTATCGCTTGTAATCAATGTGCAGTTGCTTGTCCTGTAGATTGTATTTATATCTCAAGTGTACGTCGTCCAAAAGATCAGGAAAAACCAGTTACTTCAAATGGTTCGAAAATGAACTTAATTCTCACTCAGTATACAATTGATACAGCTTTATGTTGTTACTGTGGTCTTTGTACTACAGTTTGCCCAACAGAAAGTTTAACTCACTCTACTGATTATGAATTTTCTCAATATACTGTTACAGAAATGAAATATGATTACTTAGCTCCAGACATTAGAGCTTGGAGAGATCGAATAGTTAAAAATCCATAATTTATAAAATAAACTAGGCTTCCTATGGAGGCCTTTTTTATTTGAGATAATAGGCACTTGTTTCAGATAAAACACCGATAGGGCATTTCATTTCATCGAGTGAAGATCTTCTTAAAACTAAAATACTACTAAAAATTAAATCAGCTAGTTCATCTAGAGTTGTAAGTGTTCCATTAAAATATACTTCTTCACTTAATTGCTCCTCACCAAGATCAAGAATTAATCGGTGAAAACTTTCCAGTGTTTCAAGTCTTTCTTGATTATTAAAACTATTAGGCTGAACACAAAGAACAATAATATTTTTATTGTTAAATTCTTGATTCTTTACACTCACACCATTTTTTGTAAAATCAGAAGTTCTGATATGATAGTAATTTTTAGCGACCTTTAGTTCAGGGCTTTTTTTAAAGTTCAGGTTATTTCCACAAGCAGAAATAATCAATACAATAGCAAGTAAGGCGTAGTTCTTTATTTTCATAATTCTAAGTAACATAAGTGATACTGTATTTAAAATGACGCCCTTAAGAGTGTAATTTTTTCACAGGTAGTATTTGATTGTTTCACGAAGGCCCGCGTCTAAATCCAGACTAGGCTTAAATCCAATAATTTCAGCGGCTTTTGAGTTATCTGCCACAGAGTATTCTATATCTCCCGCTCTTTTTGGAGAGTATTTTCTATATTCATCTGGAAGATCAACTTTTGATTCTTTCAGTGTTTTTGCAATCATTTCGGATAATTGATTGAGGTTTGTACTTTCACCTGTGCCGATATTTAGGGCCGTAAATCCTGAAAAATCAGAAAGGGCCGCCAGAATATTAGCTTTTGCCACATCAGTCACATGACAGTAATCACGTGTCGAGCAATTTCCATCTCCAAAAATATCAATAGAAGTATTATTAATTAAAAGATTAATCCATTTGGGAATAACTGCAGAGTAGGCACCATTTGGATCTTGTCCCTTTCCATATATATTAAAATAACGAAGTCCTATTGATGGGTAGTTATAAGTTTTAAAATAAGTTGCTGCATATACTTCATTAATAAATTTTGTAGCAGCGTAAGGAGATAAAAGATTTCCTGTCTTACTTTCTATTTTAGGCAATGTAGTATCATCACCATAAACGGCACTTGAACTAGCAAAAACAAATTTCTTAATTTTATTTAAACGAGCAAAATCTAAAATCTTAATAAAACCATCTACATTTGATTGATGAGAATCAATTGGCTTTTCAATCGATCTTGGAACTGATCCAAGTGCCGCTTGATGAAGGATAAAATCAATATTTTGCGATTTAAGCTTACTATAAAGTGAGTCAGAGCAAATATCTTCTTCAATATAAGTAAAATGAGAATTTTCTTTAAAGGAAGAAATATTTTTCAGATATCCTGTTGCACAATTATCTACACCGATTACAATTTGATTTTTATTAAGTAAAAATTCAGCAATGTTAGAACCAATAAAGCCACATACACCTGTTACTAACCACGAATACTGAGTATTTAAATCTTTCATAGGCTTATTTTTTTACTGCTTTTTTGGCCACTTTCTTAACTGTTTTCTTAGCTACTTTTTTAGCAACTTTTTTAACTGTTTTCTTAGCTACTTTTTTGGCAACTTTTTTAGCTACTTTCTTAACTGTTTTCTTGGCTACTTTTTTTGATCCTTTTTTATCTTCTTTCTTATCGGTTTTCTTGGCTACTTTTTTTGCCACTTTCTTAACTGTTTTCTTGGCTACTTTTTTTGCCACTTTCTTTTCTGTTATTTCAACTTTCTTTGCAGCTGGTTTTGACTCTGCAATTATTTCTTGAGTTAGTTTCGGTAATTCGGGAGTGATTTTTTTGTTATCCGTAATCACGTCTTGAATAATAGCTACTTCAGCTTTCTTTACAACTTCTGGTATTATTTTATTTTCGACAATTGCTTCCACTTTTGTCTCTATTGTCGGTTTATGTTGATTATGTGGTTTATGATTATTTACTTTTTCATTCTGATTATTTGTATTTGCTGAATCAGCTTTTTGTTCAGACTTAGTGTAAATCATACCTTTTATGTATGATCCTTCAGGGAACCCCTTTAAATAAGGACAGTCTTTACCCATATAGAGTTTATCAGAAAGTTTAAAAGTTCTATGAAGTTGATTCTTTGTAATTACATTATTTAAAGTCTGATTAAATTTATGGGCACTAACAGAGTGAGTATTAAGAAAAAATACTGCCGCCCCATTTTCATTTAAAACTGAATGAATAAGTGGAACTAAATCTTCATATTGTTTAGTTGCATTCATTCTCTTATCACCATCAAATGATGAAGAGGGAGGATCACAGATAATGAGATCAAATTTATCACCGTTCTTTGAATATTTTTTTAAAGAATCAATAGCTGAGTCACAAATATTAATGTTTTTTGATGGATCAATATCTGGATTTAATTTTAAATTTTCATCTAACCACTCAAGATATTCTTCAGATAGATCAACAGAGTGAACTTCTTTTGCTTTGTTTTTTAATGCATATAAACTAAATGCACCTGTATAACAGTATAAATTTAAAACTTTTGTATCTGTATTTATATATTTAAGAAGCTGTGGTCTAATGGCGGCCATATCCGAATAAATACCATGGTCGTAAAATTTACCAATAGTAACTTTATATTTTACTCCAAATTCATTGATATTACTGGAAGCAAAACTTGTCATGGGGTCTAAGTTTATTGGCTTTGATTGACTCTCATAAGACTGACTTCTAGACTGAAACCACCACTGAGGAAGAATGTCTTCATCTGCATCTACTTCCATTAACTTCATGAGGTTCTTTTTAATCGTTGTAATAACATGTTCTTTATAGTCATCCCAAAAAAAGGCATAAAATTGAATTAAAATATTATTGGCCAATTTTTGAACAAATAAACCAGGTAGCAGATCCGCCTCACCAAAAATAATATAGTAATTATCTCTTTCAGCTCCAATTTTTAAAGAAGCTCTTTTTTGCATAGCTTTATTGATTCTATCAGAAATATCTCTTCTAAAATCTCTTGCCTGACGATCAAAATCACCATCTTTTGCCCAAACACGCGCTTTGATATTTTTATGAGCTGGATCGTTAATCATTAAGGCAATTGAATTATCATATTTATTTTTAGCAATAAAAAAACGTTCTTCCGAACCAGGGAAATCTTCAGTAAAGCTATCTTCTGTGATCCAAGGATGACCTTGTTTAATCATTTTTTCAGATATTGGATGAATCAAGCACCTTTTTAAGCGGCTAGGTCTTGCTGGTTGTTGTGGATTATTTCCAAAGCGATTATTTCTACCGCCTCCACCTTGTCTGTCGTTTCTATTTCTATTGTTTGGTCTGTTTGAGTTTCGTTTGTGTTTCATCTAGGAGCTTTAGTAATTTGTTGGTAAAAGTAAAAGGGTTGTCGGTATATTCATTTAATTGAAATTCCTCTAATAATTGATTTACAATTTCATCTTGGCTAGAACTCTGATAGGGATCAAAATTCAATGCAAGATAACTAAATTTTTTTTCTAAAATCTCAAGATCATCTTTATTCAAATTCGAAAAATCTAATATCTTTAGATCTTCAACTATATTCAATGGAGTTGAACTAGTTAATAATTCTGAAGATGATTGGAGTGTCATAGTGAAATGACTTTGCCTGTTTTAAAGCATCTTGTCAATACTGGAGAGAATATGATTATATATTTTGTCGTCATAATATTGAGTATATTCGTATACTTACATTACTTTTGTGAGTTCAATCACGAGATGATTCTTTATGCTTTAAATAAAAAAAAACTAGCTCAAAATGAGCTTAATGAGTTCTTGATTCAGGTGACCAATTGCGAGCTTTCAGAGATATTTAGAAAAAAAAATGAGCTTGCCCGTTTTATTAAAGCGCCTACTTATAAATATTTTAATGAAATTATAATGCAATATTTAAAGATGTCTAAGGAATTGGGGAATTACAATAGAGAGGGATTAAAGGATCTTCGATCTGAATTTCAAAAAGATTTAAGGTTTGAAAAAATTAAAACCGATGATTTTCAAACAGGTCTTTTTCAAGTGGGGTTAGTATATTTCCTTACTTGGATTTTTATATTTTTTGGGAATCATTATTTAAATTATAAAGTAAATGATTTCTTATTTGTTTTTATAATTTTATGGCAAGTTGCAGGTTTCTTTTTGTATACAGTTATTTTTAATATAAAATTTAAAAAATCCTTCACTCAAATTGAAGATGTATTTGGCATTTTATACGGTTTAAAGACACTTTTAAAAAGTGATCTTTCTTGTAATGAGATTTTTAAAAGATCTAACTTAATTATGTTAACTAAAATTACTAATAAGAAAATAGCTAAAGAAATAGAGGATTTACTAAATTTATGTCAGAAATATAAAACTCAAGGTATTAATATTTCAGAAGAACTTGATCTTATTATTAGTGAAGTTTGGTATAAAATTGAAGAGGAACAAAAGTTTTTTATTAAGCTTATGGCGCCTTTGAGACTCTTTATAATTCTAATCTTTGGTTTAATCCCTTATTTTCTTAATATCATGAGTATTATAAGCACTATATCACTCTAGATCTTTTCAAATCTCAGGATTTTTGCTTTAATGAGCCAACTTAATGGAACAATAAAGGAAACATATGAGCGAAAAAATCATTTTTTCAATGTCACGCGTTAGTAAAACATATCCAGGTGGAAATACTGTTATTAAAAATATTTCATTATCTTTTTTCCTTGGGGCTAAAATTGGTGTTCTAGGATTAAATGGAGCTGGTAAATCAACAGTTTTAAAAATAATTGCAGGGCTAGATGAAGATTTTAATGGCCACGTCAATATGAATAAAGATGTATCGGTAGGATACCTTGAGCAAGAACCAAAACTTCAAAATGGAAAAACAGTTAAAGAGATAGTTGAAGAAGGGGCGGGAGAAGTTGCTCAATTAATGAAAGAGTATGATCAAATCAATGCAAAATTTGCTGAGCCAATGAGTGATGATGAGATGAATGATCTTTTAGAAAAACAAGGGAAGTTACAAGATAAACTGGATGCTATGAATGCATGGGACTTAGATTCAAGATTAGATCTCGCTATGAATGCTCTTCGTTGTCCTCCAAGTGATCAATTAGTTGATAATCTTTCAGGTGGAGAGAAGAGAAGAGTTGCCTTATGTAGACTTCTACTTTCTGAGCCAGATGTTTTACTTCTAGATGAACCAACCAACCATTTAGATGCTGAAACGGTTTACTGGCTAGAACGTCACTTACAGAATTACAAAGGAACAGTAATAGCTATTACTCACGATAGATACTTCCTTGATAATGTTGCTGGTTGGATTTTAGAATTAGATAAAGGTCAGGGGATTCCTTTTGAAGGAAATTATACTAGCTGGCTTGAACAAAAAACTAAACGTCTACAACAAGAAGAAAAAGCTGAGTCAAAATTAAATAAAGCTTTAACACAAGAATTAGAGTGGATTAAGTCTTCTCAAAAAGCGAGACAATCAAAAGGTAAAGCTAGAATTACAAATTATAATAAAATGCTTGAACAGCAAAATAGTGAACAAAGAAATGAAACGAATAGTCTCTTTATTCCACCAGGGCCAAGACTTGGTAATAAAGTAATTGAAGCCCATGGCGTATCTAAAGCTTATGGAGATAAATTACTCTATGAAGGACTTGAGTTTAAACTACCACCAGGTGGAATTGTAGGAATTATCGGTCCAAACGGTGCTGGTAAAACGACATTATTTAGAATGATTGTTGGTGAAGAAAAACCAAATGCAGGTACATTTGAAGTAGGTGATACTGTAAAAGTTTCTTATGTTGATCAAGGTCGTATCATGGATGGAGATAAAACAATTCTTCAAGAAATCGCTGGCGATAATGAAATAATGGAAATTGGTGGAAAAGAAATCAATATCCGTTCATATATTTCAAAATTTAATTTTTCAGGAGCAGATCAAAAGAAGAAAGTAGGTGAACTTTCTGGTGGTGAGAGAAATAGAGTACACTTAGCAAAAATGCTTATGCAGGAAGCAAATGTTATTCTTCTAGATGAGCCAACC
>CAYGTU010000003.1:0-43750 GCA_964352945.1 uncultured Bacteriovoracaceae bacterium | reverse complement strand
CTTTTATGTGTTGATCGTTATCATGCTTTTGCTGCCATACCGACAGATATCAGTTCAATTGAAAATGATATCTTTTACTTAGGAGGAAGCTATAAGTACGCTCAAGGTGGTGAAGGCCTTTGCTTTATGACAATCCCTAAGGATTGTAAATTAAGACCACTAAACACGGGTTGGTTTTCTTCTTTTTCAACTCTAGAAAAATCAAATCAAGACGTACACTATGATGATAAGGGCATGCGATTTTGGGGCTCAACTCAAGACATGACTGCTTTTTACAGGTTTAATGCTACTTGGGATTTATTTGAAAAAGAAAATATTACAGTTGATGTAAAACACGAATATATAAAAAAACTACAAGCTCATTGGATCGATCGATTTAAATCTTCTTGTCCTGTTGATTGTTTAAATTCAGATTTAACTGCAATTGGACATTTTTTAACCTATCAATTCAAAGATGCAAATCAAGTAAAAGCCTATTATAGCTGGGCCAAAGAACATGGAGTAATCTTTGATTATCGCAATAATAACTTGCGAATAGGATTTGGGTCCTATCAGTCAATAAATTATGTTGATGATGCTCTTGATATCCTATCTACCTAAAATTATAGCCAAATCCGATTATCCAATAAAAACACTATAATATAAATTTTGTTTGAACCGATAATATAAGAACTCAATAAATTAAGGATATTTATGGAAATAAAAATTAGTGTAGTTGTTCTTACGATCGTCGGGATTTTCTTTCTAAAAATATCAATTGATTCAAATATTTTTCAAACAAAAAATGCTGATGTAAAACCAAAATCGAGAATTTTCAAGAAAACTTCTTAAGAACTAACTTTTTAAAAAACTCACCTCTTTTCATAAAATTATCAAATTGATCAAATGATTGGTGAGCTGGTGAAAAAAGTAATATACCCTTTTCACTTTTTACTTTATCCAACAAATCATCAAAAGAATCACATAGAGCCGGTGAAAGCTGTTTTAGATCATTAGCTAAAAATTCTTTACTTTCTCCAACCAGATATATTTTTTGAATATTCTTAAACGATTTAAGCTTTTCAATGATGGATATATTTTTATTTAACCCACCAAGAACTAAGTGTACATTAGAATCAAAAGCACTTAAAGCTGTCTCAGTTGCTGTTATATTTGTACTCTTTGAATCATTATAGGCCGTTAAACCTGAAAAATCTCCAATATACTCAAGGCGGTGTTCCACTCCAGCATAATTATTAACAAAATCTTGAAAGCTTTTCTTTGCTATCTTTATTCCCGAGTTTTTAAGCGCTAAGTAAGCCATTAAAAAGTTTTCTTTATTATGTTCCCCTCTCACCTTTGCTTGCGAGAAGTCTAGGCTTTGTGAGAATGATTTCAATTTCACTTTATTGACACAAACATAGTACTGGTTCTTAAGTCTTGAATAGAGATCAAAGCTTTCATGATAAATAACTTTATCTTGTCCCGTTAAATTCTTTAATAAATTTAACTTCGCTTCTTTATATTCATCAAAGCTACCATTGTATCTATCAAGATGATTGGGAAAAATATTTGTAAAAACACAAACATCACTTCGAAAGTTTTTAATTGATTCTAGTTGATAACTTGAAAGCTCTAAAACAGCATATTCCTCATCTTTATAATCACAAACAGGAATGCCTATATTTCCACCTAAAAAAGCTGAGATTTTATTCTGAATCAGATATTTGTGGATCATATCTGATGTGGTTGTTTTTCCATTAGTCCCAGTTACTGCAATAATTTTACAATTTAAATTTTCAAAGAAAAATTCTACATCACAAATAACATCAATATTATTATTAATAAAAAATTGAACTGTGTCTTTGGCCCTAGGTATTCCGGGAGATAAAATAACTTTATCAATTTTAAAATCTAATTTTTCTCCTTCTTGAAAACACTTTGATTTATCTATTCCTAAATCTTGGGTAAACCAGCTGCTTACTTCACCTTGATTAAGGACGTAAGTATTAAATCCTCTACTAAGCGAGTATTTCAGAGCACTTTTACCACTTAAGCCAAGGCCATAAATTAGTATATTCATTTTTTAATGCCAGATGCCATAATTTTTGTTAAATCTGTTTTATGGACTTTTCCGAGAAGTTTAACTCTATTCATACGTTTTTAAAACCGTATTCTTATCTTTGGTCAGAAGAGGTTTTAGATCGATTTCCTCAATGCCTTGAAGATTCAAATCCTTATCTGGATTCATTGCTAAATCTTGAAGTCATGGATCTTTTGAGAATTGAAAATTTAGAAGAAATAGGAAATCCGCTTATTGATGCACTTCTAATTCAGATAAAAACTCTGATTGATATTCCTAAAATAGATTTTTTTCAAAAGGAAGGATTTGATTCAAGGAAAAATTTCACCAGAATGTCAGTGAAAAAAATTCATGAAGTTACTCAAATTTCAAAGTACCTTCATTCTGAAAAACTTAATCATATTATTGATATTGGTGGAGGTGTTGGCCACTTATCGCAGCATCTTA
Source organism: uncultured Bacteriovoracaceae bacterium (assembly GCA_964352945.1). Taxonomy (GTDB): domain Bacteria; phylum Bdellovibrionota; class Bacteriovoracia; order Bacteriovoracales; family Bacteriovoracaceae; genus CAYGTU01. Next base: position 41,241 of record CAYGTU010000003.1, on the reverse strand, counting down.
TTCAATATAACCAAGCAACAGCAACATCAATAGATATGGACCCAATTCTTCAAGAACAAGGTAAAGCTAGAATAAATAGACTCTACTCTGATATCAACGATAAATTAGAATTTAAACTAGTAAAAGTTGAAAAGAATAATCTCAATAAGACCTTTAATTCTGACATTCAAAAAAAATCTAAATTAATTGGACTCCATGCTTGTGGAGAACTTTCTAATCACTTAATTGATCTTTATCTTGAAAGTGATATTGACTCATTTTTAAGCGTTGGTTGCTGTTATCATAAATTAGAAAATGAAATAAATATATCAAAAACGGCGAAAGAAAAGCCTCTTAAGCTTACAATCCAGTCAAAAACTCTTGCAACCAGAACATATAAAAAGTTAACTCTCCAAGAATATCAAAAAAGAGTTACTGTTAAGAAAAAAAGGTATGCCCTTCAACTACTACTTTATAAAAAATTTGGTATTAAAGATTTTGTGGGTGTGGGTAATGCAAAAATCCAAGAATATGAAAAACCTTTTAGCGATTACGCAACTAAAAGATTAAAATCTATCAATTTTGAACATAAGCTATCTGCTAAAGAGTTAAATGATTTTTACCGTTCTCCTGAAACAACAAATGCAATTAACTTTATGGTCGTACTTGGAACATTTCGCTCTCTTTTTGCACGGCCTATAGAGCTTTATATCATTCTAGATCGTGCTCTCTATATACAAGAAAAGGGATTTAATGTTAGTATGACGGAAATATTTGATAATAAGAAATCACCTAGGAATATTGCACTAACCTCAACAAGATAAATATGAAAGATAAATTTACCAATAGAATTATTAAATTAATTTATGTTTACAATAAAAGTGACAAAAAATTCCATACCCTATTAATGGTTGCAAGTGGTACAAAATTAGCTCACGATATTTACAATATTGTTAATATAATCCCCATGCCTTCTCGATATAAAACATATTTAGAAAAAATGTGGGATATAAATGAGTTAATCGTTGATAAACTCTGCCAAACAATTGAGAGTCATTTAAATGGTATTTCAATTCAAGCAGAAGGTCCCTATCACCAAGAGTTTATCAATAGCTTAAGTTACTCTGATGAATATAAAACATTTGAAGCTTTTTTAAGTTGGGAACAATATGAAATTATAGGTAATCAATTCAGCCAAGCTAGTAAAAAATTCTATCTCTTAGAAAAATTACTTATAACTAAGCCTTTTATTATGAAACTGTGCTTTTATCCTTGGTATAAATTTCAGACTAGCATCAGTTTTGATGATCCAAAGACAAGAATAAAAAATAGTCTTGAAGGTTATAAAATTGCTAGTGATCTTGGCTGGAATGAAGTTTTATTGAAACTTAAATAAAAAAGCCCCTCAAAAGAGGGGCCATATCTAATTAAAATAAATGTTTTACTGCTTCTTTTTCTGATCTAAGTTCTTCAAGAGTTGCATTGAATTTTTCTTTACCAAAATCATTCATCTTAATTCCTTCAACAACTTTTAGTTTTCCACCTTCAACTCTACATGGATAAGAAAAGATTAATCCTTCATCAACTCCATACTGACCATTTGAAGCCATACATACAGAGAAAGTTTCTCCAGCTGGAGTATCATGAGTTAAATTATAAACTCCCGCAACACAAGCATTCGCTGCACTCGCTGCACTTGATAGTCCACGAGCTTTGATGATAGCTGCCCCACGTTTTTGAACAACTTCAATAAACTCACCTTTTAACCAAGCTTCATCAGTTATAACTTCATTAGCTGGTTTTCCATTAATTTTTGCATTATAAAAATCTGGATATTGAGTTGCTGAGTGGTTACCCCAGATTGTCATATTAGTTACAGCTGTAACATCAACTCCAGCTTTTTGTGCTAATTGAGTTCTCGCTCTTTTTTCATCTAGTGTAGTCATTGCAAAAAATCTATCTTTAGATAATCCTGAACTTTCCATTGCGATTAAACAGTTTGTATTACAAGGATTTCCAACTACAAACAATTTACTGTCTTTTGCTGAATGCTCTTTCATTGCTTTTCCAAGTGGACCAAAGATTTTGCCATTAATTGCTAAAAGATCATTTCTTTCCATTCCATCTTTTCTTGGAACTGCACCAATTGCTAAAATCCAATTAGCATCTTTCACAGCTGTATTTAAATTATCTGTACATGTAATCGATTTAAGTAAAGGGAATGCACAATCATCTAATTCCATCTTTACACCTTCAAGAGCACCAAGTGCTTGAGGTAATTCTAAAAGGTTCATATCAACTTCAGTATCTGAACCAAACATTTGCCCTGATGCAATTCTAAAAAGAATAGCGTATCCAATTTGACCAGCTGCACCAGTTACTGCAACTCTTACACGTTTATTGCTCATAAAAGCCTCCATTTTATTTATTAAACTTTGATGATTATAGATTATCACCAATACCTAGTAAAACCTTTACGGACTTTAATGAATAAAATAAATTATAATAGAGCCAGGAGCTATAAATGACTGAGGGCAGTAAACCAAATAACTTTAAAAAAAATAATAAAAATAGAAATCGTAATAGAAATCGTAATAGAAATAAAAACAAAAATAAAAATACGAATAATTCAAACCCGATCAAAGAAGAACAATCAACCTCTAACAAGATTGTAAAACTCTTTGGTGCCGATAAAATTATAGCTAAATATGATACCTTACAAGAGCATCACCAAGCCGCTCGTAAAAAACTTTATGAAATGTTTTTTAGAGCTAATAAAGATCAAAAAAGAAAATTAGAAGAAAAATTTGAATCTACTTTAAATCAACTTTATAAATACGAAGGTGAGTTAAAAGATTGGGAAAAAGAAGCCTTAAATAAAAAAATTGAAGGGTATCCAATGGATACTGAGTACACTAGTAATCATAATATCCCTGTCGACTTAGCTGACCCTGAGCCTACTGAAATTATTGATGAGCACGTTAATGCTACTCAAAAATCGAGACCTGATTATTCAAACGATAAAGATGAAAGTATAGGTAGTATAAATGATTACTATACTTATAAAGGTATTTCGCCACCTGCTCCACCTGTTGAAAAAAAAGATGAAGCAGAGACAAAATAATTTTTTCTATCTATGTGTTCCGGTAAATTTAATGTTTTCTTCTGTAGAAACAGTTCCACTTGAAAAAGACTGACTTGCGTCCATAGGTTTTTTAGCAATACTAGCTACATTACTTTTATCTGTGTTGATATTCAGATAATTATTAATTGTTTGCTCTTGATCTAATAGAATTGCTTCTCTTAGTTCCTCAGCGGTAATATCAAGCACTACAGACACTTTTGGAAGCATCTTAAGAGGAATATTACAAAGCGCACGCTCTACGTTACTAATAAACTGACCGTTTTTGTAACCTAGTAAATTTGATAATTCTGATTGGGAGTACCCTTTTGGGTGATTCTGTCTTTTAATTCTAATAAGTTTAGCAATGTTTTTAAAGCAACGCATTTAATCTCCTGAGCAAAAGCAAACTAAGAAAGTCCAATAATAGTTATTTTTGTTAATTTGTCACTACAAGTAAGCAAAGTAATGATAAAAAAAGTATATATTTATTTTTTAGAAGAAAATAGTGAGGGCAAAAAATGAAAAAGCTTGCGTCGTGGAACGTCAATGGGATACGGGCCTGTGTCAAAAAGGGTTTCAGCGATTGGGTAAAAAAAAATAATTTTGATATTTTTTGTTTGCAAGAAACAAAAGCAGATGAAGAACAATTTCCAAAAGAAGTTTTTGATTTAGGTTATAAAGTTTATTCAAGTAGTGCTGTAAAAAAAGGTTACTCCGGTGTCGCAGTTTTCTCCAAAAAAGAACCAATAAAAGTTACTTCTAAATTAGGAATTAAAAAATTTGATGATGAAGGAAGAACATTAATTTGTGAGTTTGAAAATTTTATTTTAATAAATGGATATTATCCAAATGGTCAAAGAGACCTAGGTAGAGTTGACTTTAAATTAGAATATAGTGAAGCAATTTTACAACTTTCTAAAAAATTACAGAAAAAAACATCTAAAGAAATTATACTTTGTGGTGACTTTAATACTGCTCATCACCCTATTGATTTAGCTAACCCTAAAACTAACACAAACACGACAGGATTCTTAGAAATTGAAAGGAATTGGATGACTAGATTAGAGAATAATGGATTCACGGATATCTTTAGAAAACTTCATCCAGATGAAGAAAAACATTACACTTGGTGGACTTATCGGGGCGATTGTCGAACCAGAAATATTGGATGGAGAATTGATTATTTTTTCATTTCAGAAGGCCTAAATAAATTAAAGCTTAAAAGCTATCATCAGCCTCAAGTACTGGGCTCTGACCACTGCCCCATCGTTTTAGAAGCAAATATTAAATAAATTCAATTGCTTAGCTTTAAAAACTAAAGTTCACCCCATGGTATTCCGACAAGTAAAGTCGGGATATTATTTTTATGAAATATTTTTTTATTTTTATTTTTATTTTTATTTCTGCAAACCTATTTGCTCAGGATAAAGCTGAGCTTGAAAGCAGGATAAAAGAGAAAGAAAAGTATATTTCGATCATAGATGATGAGCTTTCTGAGAAAAGAGACTACTCTGAAAAAACGACTGAATGGCTAAAAGTTACTCAAGAAAAATATAAAAAACAATTAGAAGAATTAAAAGCTCAAAGAGAACCTGCTGCTGAAGAACCTCTTGTTGAAGAACCTGTTGTTGAATAACCTGTTGTTGAAGAACCTGTTGTTGAGAATCCAAAAACTGAAGAACCTGTTGTTGAAGAACCTGTTGTTGAAAATCCTGTTACTGAGCCAGATAACTCTGAACTATCATGTATTGACGATATAGCAAAAGAGATGACTGAACTTATTGCCGATGATGAAGATAATATTCTTGGAAAGCAATTTCAATTAACAGCTCTTAAATTAACTAAGAATACTCTTAATGAACCCTTCATCTCACTAGAGCAATTAATAAAAAAGAAAACAAATAGCTTGAATGAAGAAGATACAAAGAAAGTAAGGGAACGACTTACAAAAATGTATAAAACTTATGGAAAAGAAAAAGATGTTGATAGTTTTATAAGCAAAGCTAAAAAAGCAAGTTATTGGTATACAGATAAGCGTTTTGATAATGAAAATGTTTCTGAATATATTCAAGCTGAGCTTGCCTACAATAAAGATACAAATTTAAATGAAAAAGATGCGGCAATCACTTGGTTTTTCGGAGAGATCGACGGCAAGATACAAAAAGCTTATGGCAAAAACTCTTCAAAACACAATCTTACAAATATTTCCAGAACTGTTGCTGTTTATGCTGGTGGAATTGGCGGACACAAACAATTATCTGTAAAAGAAATAGAAGAAAAAATGTCTGTAATTGAAACTGAAGTAAATACTTCACTAACAGCTCTTAAAGATAAATTATCTGATGGACTAAAAGCTAGATGCCCCGAGTTCTTAGATTCATGTGGTGGATGGAACCCGGATACAATGGATAAAGTTTTAGCAAAAATGCTGGAAAATATTTCCAATAAGGTAAAAGAAAAAACCGATTATAAAGTCGAAATTGATAGTCAATTAAAAGGTAATATTGATGGTAAGTTTAAATTTGATATTAAGGCCGCAATAAATAATAGAATTGCTGGTTATAAGTCCACATCTGGTAGTGGACTAACAACGACTAACTCAGGTAAAAGAAAAATTACAAATGATAAAGGCAAAATGCTCGTTTCTGGCCGAAGTAATATTTATGTAAGTACAAACACAAATAATAATGGATTCATGAATTCCAGAAACCAGCTTCACGGAGACGGTACACAAACTATAACTTACAAAGATCCTGTATGGGATGATGAAGGTAATGTTAGTTATCAAGATGTAAAAATTGTTAACTCTGGAAAATTTTATAATGGTGTTCTTCTTAGCGGAACAACGACAAGAACTGAAAATGGTAAGCAAACTATAAAGCAGACTGGTTTATTCAACTCAATTTCAAGTTCAAGTTTTACACCTGAATTACTTGAAGGCACTATTACTCCCAGAAATGGTAAGTCATACAAAATTAATAGAAATAAACCTAATATGACAACTGTTCACAATGGAAAGGTTTATAAGAACCAATGCTTTATTATTCAGCATATGGCCGAAGGCAGAAAAGACGCAGAAGATAATGAATTACAATTAAGAGCAAATATTGATCAGATTCAATCTCACGTTGTCTATAATACTCCTAATTTTTATATTTATGCAGGTCCATTTTTTACTATGCTAGAAGCTGAAGCTTACAAACAAAATCTCTCAGCACTTGGAAAAGCCAATAGTAAAGTTCCAGATAGCTATATGATTCGTGAATATCTAAATTGTGGTGAATATGGAAAAGCTGGTAGAGTATTAGGTAACGGGCCAGCTTTTACAGGAATGAAGTCTTTAACATTTCCAACATCAAAGAGAAATATTGCAAGCACTGGAAGTATTGGCAACTCACTTGTTATGACTTCAAAAGAGAGTTTATTCGGTATTACTCAAGGAAATGAAGTTATTCTTGAACCTAAATACAATAAAATTTTAAGTGCAGGTAACACTCTTTATGCTTTCTCTGATTCTGAGGTAATTTATTTTGATAAATATAATCCTAAGGTTCAGAAAAAAGCTGCGCGTATGACCTCTGCTATCGGCGGAGAGGATGGTATCTTTAAAGCCCCTAGTTCACAGTATTATGCTTTTTGTCCCGATAAAACTTATAAATGTAAACTTATCGATCAAAAAACTGGGGAAGATGTTATTCCCCACCCAGAGTTCCATCAGTTTAGATCTTCTAAACACGAAGGTGAATTCCTTGTGACTAAATCTACAGGAACTAATGGTGAGTTTTTATGTTATAGAATTACTAAAGATGGTGGATTTAATGAATATAAAAAGTCATCTTATGAACTTCATGAAGTTACATACCCTAAAAAAGTTAGTCATATTTCAGGTTGTAAATAACTAGTAAACTCGCTTACCTTTTAAATAAACAGCTTCCACTAATTTTTTATAGCTTTCACGTTTTTTAGAATATTTTTTGACTAAGCTTTCTATAACTTTTTCTGGTGATTTTGATTTAGTGTTCGTTTTCTTTATAAGGATAAAAGTAGCCTCTTTTTTAGCTTCTAGATTACCTACTCTCTTATCTATTTTAAGCTGCTCAGCACCTCTTAGAGTCGCTCTATACAGTCCTTTGATGTAAGTTGCGCCTTTTACTTTGGCTCGCTTGTTTTGATCAACAAAGGAGCGAATAACATCAAACATTGAAAGATAAGGTCCTCCACCAATGTCTGAACCGAGTGACCAATTTAATCCTGCTTTTTCAGCTGCTTTAAAATCAAATAAACCAGAGCCCAGTCCCTTTTCCTTAAGTGGTGCATTAGAAGTAGGACAATGAACTATATTGGATTTTGTTTTTGCTAAAAGCTTTTTCTCACTTGAACTTAAATAAATAGCGTGACCAAAAAATGAACGAGGTCCAGTTAGTCCCACTTTATGATAAATATGTGTGTAACTTTCTATTTTTTTAAATTCTTTGAAATTATTCTTATAAAGATTTAAAACCATTTCTACTTCATTTGTCGTTTCACATAAATGAGTCTGCATAATCGATTTATTTTTCTTAGCAATAATTCCTGCTTTTTTCATTACATCTGGATGAGTTGTTGGAGCAAAACGCGGAGTAAGAGCGTATCTCTGTTTAAATTTAGTTGAATATTTTTTAACTAGTTTTAAAGCATTCTCTTTTGTTTGTGTTAACTCTTTTGGACTCTCCATTGTCATAAGAACATTTCCTATAACAAAGTCTCCTTCAAATTCAGAAAAAGCATGCTCAAGAGCATGATCGTGAATAGAGCTAAAGCAAGCCCCTCCGACTGTACCAACTTCATGTAATCTCCTTTTAAATTTTTGTGCTTTTTGTTTTGAAAAATTTTTGTTTTTAAATTTCGCTTCTGCTGGCCATGTATGTTTTTTAAGCCAAGTTAGTAAATTATCCTTAGGCATTTTTCTCACATCATCTTGAACCCAATGAAAATGCATATCAAAAAAACCAGGCATAATGATATGATCTGAATAATCAAAAACTTCAATTTTTGAATATTCATCTAAAAGACTTCTCTTACCTATGGCATGGATTTTTTCATCCTTTAAAATTAAAATACCATTGGGAATGAAAACGCATTTCTTATCTGAAATTGGATTAAGAATATCGGCTAAAAAAGCTCTATAAAGCACGTAATTTCCTCTACTTATTTGACTCAATAATTGTTATCATATTGTTATATGGCAAATTGCTTAAAAATTAAACTCTTAGTTAGTTTATTATTAATGATTACAACGCAAAGCGTATGTGCCGCTGTTACCAATAGCGAGTTACAAGAGTTGCGTTTTACAAAAGCAATTGTGGCTTTTAATAATAATGAATATCAAAAAGCTTTTAATTTTATCCAAATGAATTTAGATAGCAAAAATCCTCACCTTCAGAGTATTGAACTCTTAGCTCAAATTCATGAAAAAAGAAAAGATTATTTAAAAGCGCAAAGAGTTTATTTTTATCTTATAAAAAAACGTGGTGGTAAAAAGTATTTAACAACGACACTAAATAATATCAGTGGCAGTATTGATCGCGATAACCCACCTGATCCTATTTTATTAAATTATTTTTTTAAAGTTGGTAATAATTATTTATCTTATTATGACTCTGTTGAAGCTGGATATATAAATGGAACTAAAAAACAAGTACAAACCCTGGTCAAAATACTTAATCGAGCGGATAAATATTTTAAATTTTGTGAAGTATTTGGTTACAATAAAGCTTTAACCAAGTTCTCTCAAGGTTTAGTACAGACAAAAAGAAAAAATTCCTTTAGTGCCAATACACTTTTACAAGAAGCTTACAAAGAGTTAGAAACTGACACCGGATCTATGGATGAAGAGACTAATAAAACTCTTAAGGACGTTCTCGAATTTTACATTGGGAGTAATCTCATTAAAGAAGGTCATAAGGAACTAGCTACTCGTTATTTTAAGAATGCTGCCTCTACTGATACAAAAGCACTCGCAAGGTATGCAAACCTTTATCTTGATTCACTTACTACACGTTTTATTAATCTTGGTGCAACTGTAGGAGCTGGTGTAGATACTAATCCCTATGCTCAGGACCCCAGATCAAGTGGAAATAATGATTTAAATAATCCTGATTCCTATACATACTTTAAAGGAAATTATTTTTTCAATTCCAACCAAAATAATAATTGGGCTTACACAGTAAGTGGCGAGATTGAACAACAAAATTTTCTTAGTACTGAATTTTCTAATGCAGATAACCGGAACGTAACTTTCGCTGTTGATTTTAAACACTTAAGTCTTCCAAATAATATTAAAAAAATTACTTTTTATTATCAAAATCAATCTAATAAGCAAGATGATCAAGATGTTTATACTGACTTTTCTACTATTTTAAATACTACACTTACTTATGATCACTATACTAAGTATGGAGTCTTCTCCTATTCAGTTCCATTTACTACTCGAAAATACTCCGCTTTAAATTCTAATAGTGAGGTGGTAGATGTCAACGCACTTGAAGTATATGGATATATTAACTATATCCCTTGGGCCATTTCAAAATATATTGCGCCCAGTTTATCACTAGGTATGGGATATACCACCAATTCTAAAATTGTCAGTAACTCTGTAAATTACAACGTGAGTGCATCTAATCAAATGGCGCTTGATGAAAAAAACTCCCTTGTAACAACATTTAATGGATTATTTCAAAAGGCAGAAGAGCCTGATGACACTTCACTAAGTTTAAGTTTTTCAAATACTTGGGTTAAAGATTTATCTCATTGGACTGATAATTTATTCTTTAATTTACAGTTAAGATTTAATCTATTGAGCCAAAAAGAGGACAGTCAGTCTAAAGTAAGAAAGCATCAAATTTTAGCTTCACTAAATTATAATTATTAAGTAAACTTCTGGGGTTAAAAGTTAAAGGAATATTATGAAAAGAGTATTAACAGGAGTAAAACCAACAGGAGTTCCCCATATTGGAAACTACTTAGGTGCAATCAAACCTGCGATCTCTATGTCACATGAAAGCAATATAGAGTCTTTCCTATTTATTGCTGACTACCACGCTTTAACAACCATGAGAAATCCAAAGGAAATGCAAGATGGTGTTTACAATGTTGCAGCCACTTGGTTAGCACTTGGGCTTGATCCGAAGAAAACTTGCTTCTATCGTCAAAGTGATGTCCCTGAAATATTTGAACTTACTTGGATCTTAACTTGTTTTTGTTCTAAAGGTGAAATGAATAGAGCTCATGCTTATAAGGCCTTAGTACAAGCAAATATTGATAATGGAAAAGAAGATACAGATCATAATATTGGAATGGGAATTTACACATATCCTATTTTAATGGCCGCAGATATTTTACTTTTTAATTCTGATATCGTTCCAGTTGGAGCAGATCAAGTTCAGCATATTGAAATTGCCCGAGATCTTGCCCAAAGATTTAATCATTATTACGGTGATGTTATAAAGTTGCCTGAAGCAAAGGTTCAAGCTGAAGGTAATCAAATCCCTGGAATGGATGGAAGAAAAATGAGTAAGAGTTATGGCAATTCCATTGAACTTTGGTTACCTGAAAAAAAATTACAAAAAACAATTAATAAAATTACAACTGACTCTAGGCCGCCGGAAGAAGCAAAAGAATTTAAAGGGACTGTAGCTGATCTTTATAAACTCTTTGCTAATCAAGATGAAATCAAGGCCCTAAAAGAGAGATACTCAAAGGGTATTGGATGGGGTGAAGCAAAAGCTGAACTTTTTAATGTTATTAATAAAGAACTTTCAACTCCACGAGAAAAATACAATCAGCTTATGGAAAATAAGGCCGAAATTGATGAAGTACTCACTCAAGGGGCTAAAAGAGCTTCGATTGAAGCTAAAAAGGTACTTGCCAAAATTCGTCAAGCAACCGGTATCTCTAAAACCTAAAACTCAATTAATTCATTTTATCTTCCGATAAGATTAATAGGGAGAAAACTATGTTTAAATTAATATTTATCTTTTTAATTTCATTTAATCTTTTTGCTCAATCTGAATCTAATTTAGAGGCACTGGAGTTAATTCCTTATCAGGCATCTATATCTGCTTTAGCTGAAAATATGGATGTGATTGACTGGAAAACTGTAAAAGTTAATATGAGTATTGATGATTATGATGCCAATTTAAAAATGATAAGAACATACGTTGATTCACTTGTAACAAAATTATCTGACTGTGAAGTTGCTGATAGATTTGAAGGTAACCCAAATGGTGATCAACTTTTAGCAAACTACAAGTATCAAAAAAAGAAATATATTGATCAAACGATTCATAGTCTTGCTACAAGTAGAAAAGCCGATGGCAAAAAATCTGTTGTAGTTGATATGAATGAAGAAGAATATTTAATTTATAATTTAAATAATGGAATAAAAGATGAAGTAAAAAATCTTCAAGAACAAGTAGCTAAATGTAAGGGTTCTGTTGTTCATGATAATCAAGAAATTAAGGCGGAAGGATTATATCTCTATGGTACAGGTGAAAAACAATCTGGATCAGAACCACCTCCAAGTCAAGGAAATGAAAGATAATTAAAGTGATTTAATTATTGCTTCAACTACTTTAACACCATCAACCGCAGCACTGGTAATTCCACCAGCATAGCCTGCTCCCTCACCACAAGGATAAAGTCCAGTATGACTCGTTGATTGAAGAGTTTCTTTATCTCGAATAATTGTGACTGGAGCAGAGGTTCTAGTTTCAGGTGCAATTAGAATTGCTTTTTCTGTAGCATAGCCTTTTATTTTTTTATTAAATTCATTTAAGGCTTCAATCAAATGATCACAAATAAAAGCTGGTAAAATTTCGTGTAAATTTGATTTAAAAACTTTTGAAGGAGAGCTTGTGATAGGTAGATTTATTTTAGGATCAACTTTTTTATTAATAAACTCTTTAACTGTCATTGCAGGCAGCGACCATCCATTTGCATTTTTCTTACTCTCATCGAAAGCTTTCTTTTCAATCTGTTCACAGAAATCAATTCCAGCAAGTGGGTTGGAGTTATCTTTATTAAAATCAATTCCATTTTGAACAGATACAACGAGTGCTGAATTACTCCAAGGTGAACGTCTTGAATAATTACTCATTCCATTTACAACGATCCCATCCACTTCAGTTCCAGAGCTTAAAACATAGCCTCCAGGGCACATGCAAAAACTGTAAGTTCCTTTATCTGTTTTTTCATTATGATGACTCAATCGATATCTTGCCGTTTCTAGAGCATCGGAAAAACGACCATGTTGAATTTCATCAATTAGAGCTCTTGGGTGCTCAATTCTAACCCCTACTGCAAAATCTTTTGGCCTTAAATCAACTTTATTCTCATGAAGGTGGGTGTAGATATGTTTTGCTGAATGCCCAGTTGCTAGAATTATATGTTCACTTTTAATTTCTTCACCAGTATTTAGTTTGACCCCAATAACTTTATTTCCATCAAAGAGAAGTTGATCAACTCTTTTGCCATAAATGAATTCATGCCCTTTGGCGGAAAGATCATCAGAAATGGTACTAATCAATGCTCTAATCTTATTGGAACCTAAATGAGGGTTAGAAATATACGAAACTTCTTGAGGCGCTCCAAATTCTACTAATTTGTTCATTACATATTTCGTATAAGGTGATTTGATACGAGTAATGAGCTTTCCATCTGAAAATAACCCCGCTCCACCTTCACCATAGCAAACGTTGGTCTCTGGATCCATTTCTCCGTAACGCCAAAACTTAGAAATTCTTAGCATTCTTTTTTGAGCACTTTCGCCTCGCTCGATGATAAGAGATTTGATTCCATATTCAGAAAGTCTTACAGCCGCAAATAGTCCAGCTGGCCCAGCCCCAATGATAATGGGTCTAATATTAGAATTTTTCAGGTTTTTAAAATCATATAATTCTTCTTCAAATCTCTCTCCCGCTACAACATACTCAATAATAAAATTATAACTAGGTCGCTTACCATTTGGAGCTCCTCTAGCATCGAGACTTTTGCTGATGATGCGATAATCTAACATCTCAGGATATTTATTTTTCAAATAGCTTTCAATATTAATATCAAAATCTAGCTTAATGTTAATTTTCTTTGACATGAAAAAAAGGTATAATCTTTTCTATGAATATACAATTAATCATTATCGCTGATGAAATTCTTATAGGGAAAACAAAGGATTTAAATACTCACACTTTGGCCAAATACCTAAGAAAATCATCATTTCAGCTTAAAAAAGTTCATATAATTGCTGATGATGAGCTCTCTATCAAAGAGACTCTAAGCTTTATTCACAAATCAGGTGATATTGCTATTATCTCTGGTGGTCTTGGACCAACTCAAGATGATAAAACGAAAAACTCGATTACCTCTTACTTAAATAGCTCGCTTACTCAAAATTCGGAAGCATTAGAAATTGTCTTAAAACAATATAGTCGAGGAGAAAGGGAATATAATACGACTACTCATCACTATCATTTATTCCCTCAAGCTGCCCAGCCTCTTTATAATCCGACGGGCTTTGCTCCTGGAATATTTCATGGAAAAAATAAAATCCTTTTTGCACTTCCAGGTGTACCCCATGAATTTGAAAGTATGCTGAATCAATCAGTTGATCCCATTTTAGCTCAATACCAATCACAGGTTTTTAATAAATATCTTGTTTGTAAGACTTATGGTTTAGCTGAATCTAAAATATTTTCTGAGTTTTCCCCTACTCTTTGGAAAGATTTAGAGCAACACGCAAAAGTAAGTTCTCTTCCTTTTATGGGTGGTGTAGATATTGCCCTCACTCTAACTGCCAATAATGAAAATGAGTTAATTAATAAAGAAAATAAAATCCGCGAGATCCTAACCAAAAGTGCGATCGCTGAAAACATTCTTCATATCGGAAAAGATCTCTCCATTGAAGAACTTATTATCTATGAAGCCAAAAATAAAAATCTTAAAATAGGCTCTGCTGAATCATGTACTGGTGGTTTAGTAGCAAGTCGTTTAACTGATATTAGTGGAAGTAGTTCTTGTTTTTGGGGAAGTGTTGTTTCTTATTCTAATGATATAAAAATAAATCAATTAAATGTTTCTGAAACTACTTTAATGAATGAAGGTGCTGTTTCATTGAATACTGCTAAAGAAATGGCCATGGGTCTTCTTAAAAATTTAAAACTCGATATCGCAGTTTCTACTACTGGAATAGCTGGTCCCAATGGAGGTTCAGTTGATAAACCAGTTGGGACAGTTTGTGTAGGAATAGCTTCTAAAGATAAGAGCTATTCTAAAATTTATAAATTTAGTGGAAATAGAGATTTATTAAAACTACGCTTTTCAGAAATTGCCCTAGTAAATCTACTACTTGAGATCCGTAGCTTCTGAAGTTTGCTCAAGAGATTTGAGTTTTTCTTTTAGTTCTTGAAATTGCGCTTTTGTAGGGGGAGACATATCTCCACTTTGAACTTTCTTTTTAAAATCAATTATACCTTTATTTGTAGTTGTCACTTCTTTTGCCATAGTATTAATTTTTGCCCATTCATCGTCGCTCATATTTTCCATATCACGACGGGCCTGTTCAATATCTTCTTTTTTAAAAAGACCTTGGCTTTCCATCATTTTCAAAACACCACTAATGTCTTCCTTATTTGCAGTCTGGGCAAAAATTGAAACCGACAAAACTAGTAAGATAAAAACCAATATTTTCATAAACACCTCGAATCCCCATTATACACTTAATGCCAAAACTATCTGACATAAAATAATATTTGCCCGTCTGTAAATCACCTAATATCTGATACTTAGATGCTACCTTTAGGTACATGATCTGTAGTGAAGCATAATATGTAATGAGAGCATGCAATTGCTAATATTGATGAGCTAACTAGCCGATAATTATGTTGAAGTGAGACTGTGGAAGATGATTAAAATTGCATATTTTTTAAAATTCATAATACTTTCTGTATTTTTGGTTTCTTGTTTACCAGAACAGCCTCCAATTACACCTATTCCTGAATCCGGAACGACAACTACTGGAGGCGGAACAAGCAATACAGGTTCAACAAATACTTCTACAGATAGTATTCTTAACTATCTTCAATCTGGATCGACATCTTCAACATCAACTCTTGCAGTTCAAGAAACAGGTCCTAGTTTTTACATTCGTGGATCTCAAGTGTCTCAATACTTAAATACAGCTAGCTCTTCAACTTCCTTCTGTGTTTTCTTACCTTTTACAAATTCTATCAACAATGATGGATTACTTGTGAGAGCTCAAAAAAAATATTTTATTAAATACTTCCCCTCAATCTCATTTGAATACTATTTTATCATTTACCTTAATGAAGATTCTAGCAATGACATTGCCTGTAACAACACGGATCTTCACACTAAAATTGCACAAACAAATACAGTTAGCTCGTTTGCTTACTCACTTGAAAGTGTTTGTCCTGATTGCACAAGTAACTTTACTAGTAATTCGATAAAACTTTATACTCAAGAAGGAACTTTTTTATCAAATATCGATTTAACACATCTAAGGCTTCAAGTTAAAAAGACCAGTACATCAACTTCTGGAAATGGAAGTGTAAATAACGGTGCTGTTAGTTGTGTTGCAACAGCTGAATGTAAAGCGCAAGGATATAATTGTTGCTTACAAAATCAATGTGTAAATGATGGTGCGATAAAGCCTGGCATTGATAAAGAAAGTCCTGAATTCATTGCTTCTATAAATGATGACTTTCGAAATCATTCTGAATTTTATTATATCTGTCCGAATGCAGTTTCAAGTACTCCCAATGATTCAGATCCAATCAAAGATAATCTTGGTGAATCAAATGCCCTACTTACTTCTTTAAAAGAATATAATGATTGTATTAAGCAAGATAAAGATGAACAAAGTATTTGTACCATTACTTATGCAAAAGCATCTGATGTTATTGATTTATCAGATCCATCTAGTCCTGAGGGTGCTATTTTTGAAGCGGCAATTGATGACTTAAATTTTTCAAGTGTTACTGGAAATGATGATGTTGAAAATATTGTTGAAGTAATTTACGGTGGAACAACTCTTTATCGAGAAGGTGATGTTCTTGATGAGAATAGTAAAGTAGAGTTTGTAGAAGATACCAGAAACGACAGTCTTGATTCAGCTCAAGCTGTAAAAATAACAGCAACACTCCCAGGTGGAGCGATTGATGATTCAGTTAGAATTAAATATAAAATTGATGGCTCATGTGAAAAAATAACTTCAACTCTTGGAAGATGTACTAAAACATATTACCAAGGACAAATGTCAGATCCTGCACGCCCAAGTGATCATGAAGAAGATAATAATATTTTTAAATTACCTAGTTATGCAACGATGGAATTTAATGTCATTGTTAAGTTAAATGGATCGACATTACCACAAGGTCAAAATACTTGGGCAATTTCTGAAGATGAGGAAAATGCAGTTGAATTTATTCAACCGGTCTATCCAAACCAAGAAGTAAAGATAACATTCTTTGTAGGAGAGGATTATGTGAATCTTCTAACGACCTCAAAAGATTTTGCTCAAACAAAAATAAATACATTTTGTAATTGTGGGACAAGTAAATGCTCTCTCAAAGCAATAGCCGATGCTACAACAGGCAAAGAGACAAGCTATAATTGTGTCTATCCTGAAAATGTTATTATTGAAGTACCACTTCAACAATCAGTTATAGTATCTTCAAAATCAGTTCCCCATAGATTTTTTGATGAGTTCGGAATCTCTTATGATACAGAACCTGGTAAAACAGGAGATCAAGAAGGACTCGCTTTTGGATATTATAATTCTGATCAATTAAAACCATATAACCTAACAGAGCATATTGGGTTTAATGAAATACTTGGAAGTCTTGATAAAACAACTCAAGGTGCAAGACCAGCTAAGCTAGTTAATGTTAAAAAAGGTCGTTTTTATGATCTTTATGTAGATTATGGAGCCTTTAGTAGTTGTATCCACTGTGGAAGTGATTATTATTCAGCTCTACAAAAAATATTCCCTTCAAATTTTATCTATAATGGCGGGGGATATAAACCTGATCTAGTTGAAACAAGAAGATTTGAAAACCAAGGAACCTATAGAGCTGATGACTTACTTTTTGGTCGTGCTTGTTTTGTTCCACCGACAATGATTCCAAATTCTCATACAGCAAAAGATTCAGTTCAAGAACAAAGACTTTCTCGTTTATCTGCTCAACATTTTCTTTTTGCAAATGGATATAATAGAGATTGGTTTGGATTTGATTATGGATCACTAATCGGATCTTTTGATGGCGTAAAATGGTTCTCTATTGGAAACAAAAGAAGTATTAAAGCTGACACGAATCGATTATATATTGCTACTAATACTTACTTTGGCGATCTTGTCAGTGAAAATTCATTTAAAGTTGTTGTGTCTGAAAATACAACTGGCGGAGCAATTATAGATCCTATTAACAATGATCTTGATACAGATGGAGCTGAATGCCAAAAATCTCACTTATGTTCAAGTGATAATGATTGTATAAATCAACTAGGTTATGATTATTCATGCCAATCTGTTTCAGCACTAACCACTTCTTGGCCAATGTTTGATTCAAATGCTAATGAAATTCCAGCTCAAGGTTCTAAGAGAACATATTCAAATTTAGTTGGAGGATTACAAGGTTTTAACAAAAGATGTATTTATAGAGGAAGAGGTGCTGCTTGCAGTCCCAATCCTTATGAACCTGAAGGAAATTATAATTCATCATCAGCTTATGGCCCAAATAGTTGTTCTCCTAACAATCATTGTGAGTCCATTGCTGAAGGATCTAAATTTAATACAAAAATTGCGAGAATGGCAAAGTCAGCGACACTGCAAAATTCTTCCTCATATATTACAGAAAAAGTCGAATCTCTTAGCCCTATTTTTGGTCTAGGTACAAGAGTAATCGGAAGACCATTTGATTTCTTTGGAACTTCAGAAGCTCCAGAGGGAGTGCCTGATATTTTCTCCGAACTTGAAGTTGCTGGAATTTGTGTTCCAGGCAAATCTCCGGAAACCTCTTCACTCTCTGAAGCAAATGCGACTGCTCCTGATGAGAATATTGCTGACACAGTTTTAGGAATTGGTGTAACTGCAACATCTCAAGATTCTCCTTCGTATCTTTCTCTATGCCCTACGACAAATGAAGATGGTAATTTACTTTCTAATTTATCAGACTTAGAAATTGATAATGAAGACTTAGTTAGATTAAGTATTTCACAAAATTTATCTTCAAATTTATTAAGACATGAGGATTTTGAAAGCATAAGTATATTCACAGATGATGAAGGCACGACAAAAGGTCTTAAAAGAAATTCATGTTTAAGAGCTCCTGGTTCTAGTTGTTTTACCGACTTAGACTGTGCTCCCAATAAATTTATTTCAGATAGAGTGAAACAAGTTCTAAACTTTAACTTAAATATTGCTGAACAAAATTTCTGGAAAGAAGAACTTGTTTGTGGTCAAAATAAAAACAAGTATATTCCACTTTCTACTGAACCAAATAGTGATTATAAAATTACAGATAATAAGTGCTGTAGAGAAATTGGTAAAGAAATAACCATTTATTCCGCTACAAGTGAAGAACCTATTTATAATACAGAAACAATTGCTGGTTATAGTGATGATAACAATATTCTATCAAGTGAGAGATATTCTAGGCTTCATTCTGTTTGGGATAAAATTAATGATCCTAACGAATCAGAAAAATACCCTAAGCTTATTTCTCCTACTCCAGATGGAGATCCTGTAGATCTCAATTCACTTTTAAGGCAGTATAACACTTTCCATACCGCAGCCTCTCGAACATGTTGTGGAGGAAATTGGGTTAGAAATTTCCACTCATCAAATGTGAAAGGAAAAAACTCTCACCACTGGGTTGAAGGTCATTGGCAAAATATACCTGTAGATACTTTCAAATGTTTTACTTGGCTTAAAGATAATGGCATCAATAATACTGGAGATAATGGACAATTTGAATGTACGCCTGGAAATTATCAGTCTCAAGAATGTGAAATTATAAATTTAAGTCCGAGCCAAGAAGAGTTTTATCTTAATTGGTTTGGTAAATTTGAACTAATTGGTATCCCACAGATAGCTATTGAAAATGAAAATTATATGAAATGTAACGTAAGTTATACAAGCCAGAGTACTGCTTCAAGTGCTCCACCAAAAGCAACAATTAAATCAGGAAAAAGTCCTGAAGTGGAAGATGATCAAAATATATCCTATCTTTCTGCTGGAGATATTACAAACTTTGATAGTGGGTCTGGAAAAATCAAACAAATCTTTGATGATAACAAAGTTTCTTGTTGCTTACCTACAGGGCAATTCGTCCCAGATGGAACAACTGATGAACAGTGCTGTACAGGTAAAGTATTCTCTAATAAATGCTGCCTAGAAGATTACACTGATATTTCTGTATATTTAAATAGATATGTTTCAAGTGAAGCAGCTGATCTTAGTGATAATCAAATTGACCCAGCAACAGGATATATAAAAGATCCTGGAACTGTTAAACAATTAGCTCTAGCTAAAAATATGTGCTGCTCTGGAAAAGCTACATTTGGATGGGCAATACATAATCTTTTAACTCCAGGTGCTGAGAGTGAAAAAGAATCAAAGTATAGAAGGTTTATTAATACATTCGGATTAACTGACAATAACAGCGAAACAGGAAATATTGGAGAAATCTATAAGCATGGAGTTAGATGGAATAATCATGTTTATTGTGTACCAAAGGCCTTTAAAGAGCCTAAATTAGACTAAAACTAGAACTAGTATACCTATAATTATTCTATAAACCGAAAAGCTTAAAAGACCTATTTTTGAAATTAACTTTAAAAAAAAATGGATCGTCATAATTCCAATGATAAAACTTGAGACTACCCCTACAAGCATTGCTGTCATAGATGCTTCATTTGTAGTTGCTTGCATATAAACAGGTATATTTTTTATAATCGCGGCAAAAATAATAGGAAGTGACATTAAAAAAGAAAATGAGCTTGCATTAGTTCTCGTTAGGCCTAAAAAACGTCCTCCCGTTATTGTTATTCCTGAACGAGAAACCCCTGGAAAAATAGCAAATGACTGCATGATCCCAATAATAATAGAGTTTTTTAAATTTAAACTCTCCATCATCGGATTATGTTCAGATGAATTTTTTCTTCTATCACTTATATAAAGAATAATTCCAAAAAAGATCAGATTAAAAGCAATCAGTTTGGAGCTTCTTCCAATTAATAAAGCAGTATCCTTAATTAATAAAATACAAACTACACTGGCGATAGTCGCTATAATAAAATTTAAAAAATAATAATATTCCTGAAAAGATTTGGCTTTTTCTCTATTTAATATTAAATTTATAAAAATTTTAACAAATACTAATATATCTTTCTTAAAATACAAAAGTACTGCTAAAGCAGTCCCTAAATGCATCATCAAATCAAAAAGCACACCTGGATCAGGTATTTTCATTATTTGTGGCAAAAGAGCTAAGTGACCACTAGAACTAACAGGCAAGAATTCACTTACACCTTGAATAATTCCATAGATAATTGCTTCAAAAAAAGACATTAGTTACCCATAACTTCTTCTAAGTTAAAAAACCTTTCATCACTAGCGTTTAGCGCTTGAATAACTTCGTTTAAGTTTTGAATAATTGAATCATATCCAGAATATTCTAATTTAGTGAATTCTTTATCTCTATTAGAAAGTTTCTCATAGACTGAAATTGTTTTCTTTAAGTCCGATTTAAAAATTTTAATCATTCCTTTATTACCTGACTCATAATAAATTTTAGCTAATTTAAAATAATAATTATAAATATTATCATTGATTGCTTGCATAGACTCTGAATCTGACTCAACACTAAATAGTTCATCGATATTTGTTAAAATACTTGATTTTGATTCTGGATCATATTCCCAAATGATTCTATCTAATACTCTTTCAGTAAGCTTATCAATTTGTAAGTTAGATTTATTACTACTTAGAGTGATTTTATAAATATTACCACTTATAAAATCCATTGGTACAATCATTAACTCGTGTGTTTCAATCCCTTTACCTAAGTCGATATAAAGATATCTTGAATTATTAATGTTTTTCATTTTTATAGTTTTAGCTTCACCAGCTGAACTTAAAAGTTTGTAAAATAGTTCTTTAAATTTTGCAAAACCTCCAAGGAAGGGACCAAATTCAATAATGTGATCAACAACATTATTTGTTCCTAATTCAAAAGAAGTTTTAATTAATTTTTCATACTCTATAGATGTTTTAAAAAAGTCTGCTCGAGACATCTTCTTAGCATAATCTTCATCGCTAACAATTAAGCGATTTAACATTGGAAAGTTCTTCTCAAAAAGGAGATTTATCCCCTTTGCTTTGGATAATAACTTAAACATATCAAAACGTTTTATTTTAACTAACTCACAAGAGAAAGCACCCTTCTCAACAAATCTGATTTTTGGTCTAACTACTTCTTTACCATCTACTTTGCCCATTGCAAGAGTTGGATAAAAAATGACTTCATTTGGTCTATAATAGGACAAATTAAATAATTTACTACCAATATAAGAGTTTTCCTCTTTATCTTCTATCGTTTGAATTTTTAATTTTTCAACATTGTATTGCTTTGGTGTTTCTAAGTTCTCAAATAAAGGAGACGCAAAATAACAAACAACTAATAATGGAATACCAATTAAAGTCCCAAACCAGAACATTCCTGTTCCACCGGAAACAACAGCAGTCATGGTAATCACTTCTTTAAAAGTTCTATTTCCAATCATGGCCGGTAAATCTAAAATCAAAAAGAATGGAAGTAGAATTATGCCAAATAGCTCTCTAACTACTCCACCGAGCCTAACCCATATAATACTACCCTCTGGTCTACATCCCATTACGAACTGACCAATACTTACGCCCAGTAAGAGAGTAGATAAGAATCTAATAAGTAAGTACACGATGATGTATACTTTATAATTTCCAATTGTTTTAAAGTCTTCTAAGTATTCAGTTAAAAAACTTATCTCAGGTAATTTTAATAAAGTATCTACATACTCTGCCAAATACAAATTATAGTTTGAAATAATATTTTGGCTTATCAGTTCAACTGCTCCAAAAAAATCATCATTACGATGAAAGATTTGAAATACAATACTCATAACTATTAAATCACAACCTATTCCCATTAATCTTGCAACAGGTGTTGAAGCATTATAAACAACTTTTACTCTTCTCTTTTTAGCACCAGAGCTTTTTGCCATACTCCCTGATTTAATTTTTGGAACATCAACAGTCCCTTCAACAACAGCTTGAACTTCTTTTTTCTTAAATAGTTTTTTTAGTTTTGTTAAGAATGTTACTTTTTCAACTTCTTCTTCACTTTCATCATCTTCTATAAGTTCTTCAAAAGTTTCATCCAGCTCCATTTCTTCGCCTTCAAATTCTTCATCAGCACTATCAAATAATTCATCTTTATTTGGGTTTAATCTTGAGGCTGCCGCAGCAGTTGCTTCTTCTATTGAGGATAAACTTTCAGGCTCTGGCTCTTCTACTTTTTCTTCAACTGTTTCGCTTCCTAAAGAAAGTTCCGGTTCTGGATCTTCTCCACCTAAAGATAATTCGGGAGGTTCTTCATCACTTGTTAAATCTAGTGCAGGAGCATCCGTCTCTGTAGGTGCTTCACTTGAACCAAGATCAAGACCAATATCTAAATCAGCCCCACCTAAATCTAAATCTCCAGGAGCTGAAGCAGCTTCAATTACAGCTGTCTCCCCTGAGTCTCCCAGTTCGAGAGCTATATCTCCACCTAAATCAAATTCTAATTCACCGACACTAGAACTTTTTGGAGAAAGCTTTTCTATCTTTACTTCGAGTTCACCAATTTTTAATTCTTCGTTGATATCAAAAATAACTTTTTTATTTTCAGCTATTTTTGTTCCATTAATGTATGTACCAGATTTTGAATTATGATCAGTAACAACAATTACATCATCTTGAATTTCAAGAGTACAATGAGAAGCATCGATTGATTCATGATCAACTTTTCCACTCGTGGATTCCCTGCCCAAAATGAGCTTATCTATAAGCTCATAGATGACAGTATCACTTCCTGTGTTTATGACTATCTGATAAATATTTTTACCCCATAACGCCAATCAATATTGGCATTGCAAAAGTCCCTATAATTATTATTTTTTATGTCTACAAGTTATTAATATCACTAAGTTTATTGTAGCAAATTAGTGGTTTTTGCCAAGTTTTAATGGCTTTATTTGTTCCCTGATTACCTGATTATTCTGCATTGGTTTAAAATAGATGATTATAAGGGTTTTGTTTTAAACAAAAACAAGCTTTTAGCCGAAAAGTTTAAAGTATTGAAATGTTTTAAGGAACTGAGATGAGAAGAGGACTAAGCAATTTAATAATTTATGTAATGATATGGACGATGTCTATACCTGCACAACTTTTCGCAGACGAATCAACAAGAGAAAGAAGAAGAGCTCATAGAAAAGAAACATCTCAATATAGTGGTTGGGATTTTATGGGTAGTCTTTCCAACACATCAACACAATTTATTAATCAATACCAACAACAACAACAAATGCAAATGATGCAAGGCCAAAGTCAACAAAGAGCTGCTAATCTAGCACAAGAACTTGCTCCAAAGACTCCTGCTGAATGTGCTAGTGGCCAAGTAAAAAATACGGCACTTTGTATGGCCCCAAGTAATATTTTTCCTTCATGTATGCTTTTACCAACAAAGCTTCCAACAAATAAAACTTGTGAAAGTCCACTAAGTATTTCAAACATAATGGAAGCACAACAAATACTACTTATATCTGAAAGAAATCAAGAATTATATTCTAATGGTGCTAATACATCTAATAATGAATCTCAAATGAACGGTATTGAGTGTATGGTAAAAGGTAAAGAACTCTTAGAAGCTCAATTGAATGAAAGATTAAAAAAGATTGATGATCTTAAGTTAACACTTCAAGAAGCAGATGCCTCATTCACTGAAAAAATGAATATTGTACAAGATGGAATCAAAAAGCAAAATTCATTAATTACAGGTGAGCCTTATGAAGGTGCTGATAACGATACAGCTTTAAAAGTATCTGATCTTTTTCAAGATAATACTTGTAAATCAGTTCATACATTTAATGATGAAGAAGGTGGTCTAAGAGGCTTTGAAAAAAGCATGATGGATTTTAAAGATAAAGACAATGTTAAAAGAATTATGAATCAAAGTAAATCAATTGATAAAGACATTAGAAAAATGGCCAATAAATTAGCTAAAAAAATTAAAAAAGGTAATTTAAGAGATGTTAACAATGATCTTCTTTCATCTCCTTATAGCTCTACTTACGATATCAATAGTTCTAAAGTTTTTACAAATTTTATAAATGATGTCAAAGCAACTAATACTGATAAATTAAATAAAATCGATAATGAATATTCTGAACTTGGAAATTTACCAGGAACAATTGCAGCTGCATACAGAGACGAAGATCCGAGTAGAATTAACCAAGCAATTAAAGAATTTGAAATTTCTGAACAAGAAAAATGTATGAAAGATAGATTTACTATTTTTGATAATGTAGCTGGAAGCATTACTAACGCTGATTCAAGAATCTCTAAAGCTTCTCAAAGTGCCAAACTGTTAGGACAAAGAATTCAAGAAGTTTTAGATAATAGTGAATTAACGTTAAGAGAAAGAAGAGCAAAAATAATTGAAATTGAAAAAGAAAGAAATCCTACAGGAAAAATGTATATTTCACTTGAACAAGAAATTGGTGGACAGTCACCAGGTTATCCATGGTCAGTAAGTGGTCTATTTAGTACTTATTTAAGAGATTGTGAAACAATTTGGAATTCTCAAAAAGATTACGGAACTAATTCAGGTGTTAATGTAGTGAAAAAAGTAAAATCACTTCAAAATGAATACCAATCAGCTCATTATGAATTACAAAATACTTTTGAAACTCAAATGATTGATAAATTAATTAACTGTGGTGGAGCTGCTCCAGAAATTACAACTAATACTTGTAATGAGCAATCTCTTAGTATTACAGGGGATGCTAACTTTTGTTTAAAAGGTGCTCAACAATGTGCTTCTAATATTACTGCTTGTGCATCAAAAGCTAAGACTGAATTAAAGAAAGCAAGGCAGGCAATTAAAATTTCTGCAGTTGCTTATAATAATGAAATTACTACTTATAAAAAAGCTCAGTATACACGTTTAAAAATGGAAATTGGGAAATTTAGAACTGAAGCCGAAGCATTAAATAGAGGTTTACCTGGATTAAACTTTTCTCTTCCTGAAAAATTAAATTTAGGAGATAAGAAAACGTTCCTAGCTCTTGGACAAGATCCAAAAAATGATGAAGCTAAGCTTATTGATCATAAAGATTACCTACCAAGCATGATTGCAAGTCTAGATGATATAAGTGCAAAGATTAAACAACAAAACACTGATGCAATTAAATTCGTTCAAGATAAAATCAAAAATATTAATGAAAACTATAATGCTGAAGCTACAAGACAAGGTCAAATAGCTGAAGCTTGTCGAGCAAAAGTTGATGAATACAATATGATGGTTGCTCAACAAAACCAAAAAGCGACTGAAGATGCAACTGAAAAAAATGCACAAATCAATGCATTTTGCTCCGCTGCTTCTGGGTTTAATGCAAAACCTGGATGTGGAAATGCTGAAAGCCTAGTTGATGATTCTGCTGACGTCTTATCTTTTATGCCACAAACTGATGCTGGAAAACTTGGTGAGATTAGAGAGTATAAAGAAATGTGTAATAATTCTTCAAATTCTGATGATGGATCATTTGTAGCTGCTAGCTCATCAGCTATTACTAGAGATGCTTATTGTAAAGATGGAGGTCCAGGGGCAAGTTCATCGATTTGTGAAGAATACATTCTTGCTAATGACATGGATGACAAAACAACTTGTGTGGACAATGATGGAAAAAAAGAATTTAACTGCATCAAATTAGCTAGAGAAGCTGCCAGTGAGGCTGTTAATAATTACAACCTTTTTAAGCAACAAGAAACTGCAAAATCAGAAATGGGCGAAAAAGCTCACTTCGAACTTTGTACTTCTAGAAGTATGAATGGAATGGATCCAGCAATGAAAGGAATGAGTGAAACTTTAATGGATTTAAATGATACAACTAACCCATTTGGAGCATCTATGGGAGCGATTAAATAATTTTTGGAGAATAAAAGTAAGGAAGCTAGTTAATGCTATTTAAGTTGAAGTACAAAGACATTAAGATCTATCTTTTAAGCGCAATTTTTGTGTTTATGACTTCTTGTATTCAAACTGAAATTCCTGTTGATAATTCATTAGGTAACCCTGATGGAGCAAAAAGTGCTCCTGTTGGATACGCTCAATTATTAAGAACTAATCCAATTATAAAATCTGGGAATTCTAGATTGAGTGCGAATTCAAATTTAAATACCTACCTATCTGGTGCTTACGTTTATATCGCTCCACCTGGATATTTACAATATTCTTGTGGTGCCACTTTTAATTTTCCTGAATATCCTGAAGAAATCTACGGACAAGCTGATAACTGCATCCAGATGGTAAACAATACAAATGAGGCAATTGAATCCCTTAGTAGTACTTGGTCATATAATACAGGGGCAGAAAATTTTCTTCACGTAAATACCTTTGCTCTGGCCCGCGAAAATATCAATCTTTTTTATGATATTCTCATTGATGCTCATTTTAATCATCACTTTAATCAAGTTGCAAAAGTTTATCCAAGCTCAATTCCGATTAATCCCATAAGTCCATTCTCTCTTTGGAGAACTAAAGAATTTATTGAGGGAGAACCCGCAGTTCCGACAACTTTAAAAATTAAAGCGGCTTGTGATGCTCCCGATATTGCTTCATTTAATCCTTCATTATATGAGATATGCCTTGGCTACGATAGTGTTGAAACCAAATTAAAATTTGCACATGACCCAAGTGTTGTTTATCATGAGCTTGGTCACCTCTATATAGATATCATGTTAAATTTAAGAAACGCTGAACATAGTTTTAAATCTGAACTAGGGACACTCTTTTATGAAGAAGCTGGGGTTATTGGTGAGGGTGTGGCAGACTACTTTAGTTATGTGACTAATCAAAGAAAGCATATTGGGGAATGGGCACTTGGAAGATATTTAAATCAATCAAGACCAATGACTGAGTCTGATCCACTTCATATAGAAATTCTTAAAAATGCGGAAAATGGACAAAAGCTTGCTTATCCTGAATATATAAACTACGACCCAAATCAGCCTGAGAAAGTAAAAGAAGATGTTCACTATGGGGGACAAATTGTTGGTCACTATCTTGTATCACTTACAGATCAATTAAAAAATGCTTGTGGAATGAATCACAAACAAGCAACTACTACCGTTGTCTCTGTTTTAGCCGAAACTTTTGCTGAGCTAGGAGATTTAACTGGTACTGTTAGTGATTATCTCGTTCTGGATAGAACGTCTGATGATCCTGATGTTATTCCTAGTTATTATATAAATCTTAATGATTCCTTTTCAAGCCAGTGGCAACAAATTGTAAATCCTATAAATTTTCGAAGATTTTTTCAACATTTTGCTAAACATGCATTATACACAATTTCCTATAATAAATGCCCTACTTTTAATAAGGACTATCTTGAACAACATCTTGATGATTATGGACTCCTTTTATTTGAAACATATAACGATAATTTAAATAGCTCAACTGGTGAAGTTAGTATTACTGATCTCCCTGATGCTATAGCTAATTCTGATATCGAAGCAATTTTTGCTGATTTTGAATTAGCTGCAAATTATATTTTCGCTTTTGGTAGTCTTGCTACTGATGCAAGAGAAGATGAGTTAACAGTTGTAAATGAAGTTAACAGAAAAAATACAGTGTTAATCAGCAAGAGTCTAATATCTCTTCCTGATGAAAATGACATCACTAGAAAACAAGCTTTTGTTTTTGACTCAAGAAATGATGTTGAGAAAGCTCTAAAGAATTTAAAATTTCAAGGTGAAGCAATAAATTTAACTAATGGAATTGCTGGTTACGAATATAACAATGGAAATGGATCTATCAGTCCAGGAGAAGTTGTTGGTGTCATGCTCAATTTAATTAATAATTCAAATTCACCTATGGGAGGAGTTCAATTACTAGCTAATGACTGGGATCATTTTAAATTTCAAGATGCTGATCCAACTACAGTTCCCCTGCCATGCAGGATTAACAACTGGCCAATACCAAGTGAAGGTGCGGCTTCAGCTGACGCTGATCCATCTGAACCTGAACTTGGAGACTGTGCCTATACTACAAGAAACAATGGTGTATCTGAAATCGAGGATGAAGAACCGCTTGATATAGTAGTTCCTTCTTGTCTTGTACAGTTAAGAGAAAATAATGAAACAAGATGGGTATCTCAAGACGTCATGAGAAAACATTTAATGATACAAGATAATGAATGTTTAAATAATGATGCTGAAAAAAATGCGTATAGAAATCAAGAATGTTTATTGAGAATTCTGCCTGCAGCTTCTCATAGTTTTATGTCAAAGATTGATCCTCAAAAAACATATGCTGAATCTTTAAAAAGCCAAGATGGGACAATTAGACCTATAAATTCAAGTGCCGCCGTCTTCATGGAAGTTAATAAGTTTATTCCACCTGGTACAGTTTTTGTTTGTCGCTTTAGAGTTCGATTTAATAATTGTAAAGATTGCTTTTCAAATATCGATAACGGGAATGACGATTTTTTACAATATGAATATTCAGGAGCCAAGCCATTTAAAGTAGTTAATTTTAAATTTATGGTCATTGATTAATGAAAAATAAATATACCCTCATATTATTCTTTTCTATATTAAGCATAATTTTCATTATGAATATTGATGATTCCTCTAAAAAAATAAACAAGACAAAAATCGATACGACGTCTAAACCGATTCAAGACGCTCATGGTATTAAAAGTTCGATTCCTTTAAAGCAATCGACCCCGTTGATAAAAGCGAGTGTAGATAAGCCAAAAGAAGAGACTGTAAGCAATTCAAAAGTAAAAGAGCGAATTATTACTCATTTTGACCAAGAATTTGGGAGTGATATCTTTACTGATGTAAAAATCATTGGGGATAAAAATTTTAATAATGAAATGGTTAAAGTCGTAAGAATTTCTCATAAGAAACAATCAGGAATCCAGTCTTCTTATCTGGCAAGTGTTAAGGGTGAAAATGGAAAGATAGTAAAATCTTGTTCTAAAACAAAATTTGAAAAATTTAGAAACGGGCCGGATGATTTTCTAGGCTTCACCCTACCTGGTTCGAAATCAAATTAAGGCAACAGAACTCTCTGTCTTTGTAGTTTAGTATCTTTTAAAGACTCATCGTAATTTGAATTGACTCTAAAAAATACAATCCCCATCACTATTACTAATGTTATAAAAAAAATCAGTGTATCTTTATCAAAGCCCTTATTCATATTTAGCTATCCTAATTATGCAAACAATAGTTGTCAAAATGCTAGGGAGCCTGATCAAGCTAAATAAAAATAAAATATAAAAATCGTTTAAATTCAGGTACTTACAACGATCTCATAATTAATCCTTCTCCCTAGTTCGAACCGATATAGAATAATATTAGATGAAGCTACAAGGAGCGAGTTATGAAGTGGCCCTTATTATTAGTATTATTTTGTTTCCATGCAATTGCAGCGGAAAGTATTGGTATCGTTGCCTTAACAGAAGGTAAAGTCTGGAAAATTCGAGATGGTAAGAAATCTCAATTATTACAAAATGAAGATATTAAAGAAAAAGATGAAATCATAACAGGTGAAGATGCTTTTGTTAAAATTCTTATGAATGATGATACTGTCTTCGATTTTGGTGAAGCTACGAAGTTTTCTTTTGATAAATTTAAAATGAAATCACAAGAAGACAAAGGTGATAGAGAGGCTGACTATAACTTTAGTTATGGAAAGATGAGATCTATTTTTACCATAAAAGCAAAAGATGAAGATTCACTTAAAATTAAAACTCCTGATATTGTCATGGGTGTTAGAGGGACTGAGATCTTAGCCGATGTATTTAAAAATGGAAAAACTCTAACAACAAATGTTTCGCTTTTAAGTGGTAAGCTAAATATTTCAGGCTTTGCAAAAAATATTAAAAAATCTTTTGATATTAAACCTGGTGTTGTTTTTAATTCTACAAATTTTAAGAATTTTAAAGCACCTAATAAGTTTTTAAGTAACTTATCTAGTAATCAATTTAATTCACTTAAAAACTCAGCAAAACTAACTCGAGGTAGTTTTTTATTTGACAAAGTTTCAGGTAAAAAAAGCTTTCCTGTTAATAGTGAAATGAAAAAAATTCTTAACCTTAGTACTGATAATGTTAAAGTTATTGATAATCAGGGAATAGATCCTGAGGCTTCAGTAAAACCTACAAGTATGGATCCAAATTCACAAAAAGGCTTAAGAGAGAAATTTAAGGATAATGTTTTAAAGAAATTTAAAAAACCTACTGTAAGAGGAGATAGGCCTACTTATAATAGAGTTGTAAATGATGGTACTAAAATAGGAGTTGGGATTGAAGATACATTAAATAAAATTAATCCTAATCACTTTGAAAAATCAAAATTTAATCCAAAACCACCGGCAACTTCGCCAACGGAACAATAAAAAAGGCTCCTGATGGAGCCTTTTTTTTATTTTAATTCTTCTTTAAATTTTTTTAAAACTTCTTCATCAATTTTTGGAATTAATGGCTTAGGTTTACTTTCCATTCGAAATCCAGTACTAAAAATATCTTTTAGAACAGAAAAGTCCCCAACATAAATTTTATTCCATTGTTCATCTGTTACATCTAGAAAATACTCACTCATTTTAGCGGCCATTCCTGGTAAAAATGGTCTAAAAAGACTCGTTAGTATCACTGTGTATATTACACTCATAGCAATAGTTTTCTCAGCCTCTTCCAAAGAGACCTTAACTTGCGCCCAGGGCTCAGCTTCAGAGAAAAAAGCATTGGCATCTTGACCAATAGACATTAACTCTTCAAGAGATTTTCTAATTAAAACTTTATTTAAATTTTCTTGTATCGATTTAACTTTTAATTCGATGTTTTTTAGTTGATCAGAATTAAACCAATGAGAAAAAGCTTGAGAACTTAAGCCATTTTCACTCCAATTCTTTAAAACAAAACTTAAAGAACGACTTACAAAATTTCCAATATTATTTGCTAATTCACCATTTACTTTATTTTCAAAACCTGTCCACGTAAAGCTTGTATCTACTGATTCTGGAATTAATGAAATAAGATAATATCTTAATGTATCTGCACCTAATTTTGAAACTGCTTCTTCAGCATCAATATAATGCCCTTTAGATTTTGAGAATTGTTTCCCATCTAGATTTACATATTGATTTGCTGGTAATTCATCTACAGGTCTTACTTTCCCACTAGCTAAGCTCATCATTGGAAAAATGATCGAATGAAAAATAACATTATCCTTACCGATAAAATTGGTAATTTCTGCTTCTGGATTTTGCCACCAATCTTTTAAATAATCATCTTTACGGTTAGCTTGTTTAAAAAATTCTTTTGTATTACTTACATAACCTATTGGAGCATCAAACCAAACGTATAGTTTCTTTCCCTTCGCTTCTGCTAAAGGTACATCAATTCCCCAATCAAGATCTCTTGTAATTGCTCTATCTACCATATTATCTTTAGATAAAGACTCAACAAAAGGTACAACGGTTTTTCTCCAATGAGATTTTGTTGAGAACCATTCTCTAAATTCTTTATGAAATTTAGAGAGCATTAAATACCACTGATCTACATCTTTAATTTCAATATTTTTGCTTTCACAAAATTTGCAAACAGGATCAATTAACTTAATTGAATCAATCCATGTTCCACAATTGGGGCACTCATCACCCCTAGCTTCTTGAAATCCACATTCATAACAAGTTCCCTCTACATAACGATCAGGTAAATAGTTTTTACAGTCCTGACATTGAAGTTGCTTATCGACTTGTTTTTCAATAAATTTCTTATCATGTAGATCTTTGAACCACTCTACAACTTCTTCAGCATGATACTTACTTGAAGTTTGTCCAAAAAAATCAAATTTTATTTGATAAGATTCAAATAAACTTGCATGACTTTTATGCCACTTATCGACGTATTCTTTATAGTCTTCTTTTTTCTTTTGAGCGTTTTGCATAATCGCAACACCATGCTCATCACTTCCACTTATATGAATAGTATCAAATCCCTGAAATTTTCTATGGCGAGTATAAATATCAGCTGGAAGATAAACTCCTGCTATATGTCCAAAATGGAGGGGGCCGTTTGCGTATGGTAGCGCCGAAGTTATCAAATACTTTTTCATTAGATCCTCTTTAATTTTGCCAATATACTAACATTTTTAACGTCTAAACACACTATTAACGCTTTGGGCTATTATGCTCACTTTACTATACTTCCCAACTTTTCTACATTAGTGATGTGATCGACTTATCTGAATTAAATAACAAACAGCGAAAAGCTGCTGAGACAATTGAAGGCCCCGTATTAATTTTAGCGGGCGCAGGCTCTGGTAAAACAAGCACTGTCACTTTTAGAATTGCTCATATGATTGATAATTTAAAGATCAATCCAGAAGAGATTCTGGCCATTAGTTTTACTAATAAAGCTGCCAAAGAAATGAGCTTAAGAGTTAAAGGACTTTTAGGATATAAGAAAAGAAAAGGCTTAACCCTATCTACTTTTCACTCATTGGGTTTAAAAATCCTTCGCTCCGAAATAACTAATCTTGGTTATGACAAAAATTTTACCATTTATGATACCTCTGATCAGTTATCTATAGTTAGAGAAGCCCTAAAACAATTTAGAGCAGAAAAAGCATTTGATCGAAAAGTTATTCAATCTAAAATTAGTTATTTAAAAAATTGTGGAATTGATTCAAAAAGTTTTGCTTCTTCTAAATATTTTGATGAGGCAAATCCTTACGATATTGCAACTGAGTATGTTTATCATTTTTACCAAGATAAATTGCACTTTTATAACGCTGTTGATTTTGATGATATTCTTTTTTTAACTGTTAAATTATTTAGAGAAAATCCTGAAATAGCTAAAATATATTCACAGAAATATAAATATATTATGATTGATGAATACCAAGATACTAATGGACTTCAATTTGACATGGTTAAGTACCTGACATCAACTCACTCAAATATTTGTGTCGTAGGTGATGATGATCAGTCTATTTATGCTTTTAGAGGCGCAGACATTACCAATATTTTAAATTTTGAAAAAATTTATCCTAATACAAAAGTTGTAAAACTGGAGCAAAATTACAGATCAACTACAAAAATCCTTGATCTTGCAAATAGAGTTATAAAAGAAAATACTAATAGAAAAGATAAAACCATGTGGTCATCAGATGAGTCTGGAAATAAACCTATTTTGTGGGCAACTCAAGATACAAAACATGAAGCTACTGTCATAGTAGATGAAATTTTAAAACTACAAGCAGCAGGAGAGCATTTAAGTTCAATGGCAATTCTTTATCGCTCAAATAATCAAATCCCCCCAATTGAAGATGAGCTTATTTTTTCTCAAATTCCCTACGATATTATTGGAGGCCAAAAGCTTTATGAGAAAAAAGAAATTAAAGATTTAATTGCCTATTTATCAGTTATCTTTAATTCAAAAGATGAAATTTCACTAAGAAGAATTCTCAATGTCCCTCACAGAGGTATTGGTACAACGACATTAAAAAATTTAATTGAAGAATCAAAGAATACAAATACTCCTTTATTTAATATTATTAAAAACCATACTTTTGATTCTGATAGTAAATCTAAGGCCTTTACATTCTTTATTAACACTATTGAAAAATTTAAAGATACGTTTAAATCTGCTGGCCTTGAAAATGGTCTAAACTCATTATTAGATGAAATTGGCTATTATGAATATGTTGCGAAATCTTATGATTCTGTAAAAGCTGTTGATCGTAAAAAATCAGAGATTAAAAACTTTTTAGCTACAGCCGGAAAATTTGAAGAAAATTTCAAGGAAAAAGCTAATATAAAAAGTTTTTTAGAAAAAATAATGCTCGCCGATTCTCAAGACAATAATAGAAATAATAGAGATGATGATGGCCGAGTAAATCAAGTTACGTTAATGACTCTGCATTCTTCAAAAGGCTTAGAGTATGACAATGTCTTTTTGCTTGGACTTGAAGAAGACAAACTACCTCACTCTAAAGTAATTAAAAATGGTGAAGATGTAGGTGAAGAACGTAGGCTTTGCTATGTCGGTATGACTAGAGCACGAAAAAAACTCTATATGACGTATACTAAAGAATTCGAAAGATCTAACAAGAAGTATCC
The DNA here is from genome assembly GCA_964352945.1 of uncultured Bacteriovoracaceae bacterium. Classification (GTDB taxonomy): domain Bacteria; phylum Bdellovibrionota; class Bacteriovoracia; order Bacteriovoracales; family Bacteriovoracaceae; genus CAYGTU01. The sequence goes on along the minus strand of CAYGTU010000003.1, from coordinate 6,657 downwards.
CAAACATAAAAGTCGGTTTTTACATGATATGGATGATTATTTGGTTTCTCAAGATAGAACAAAATTTGAACATTTAACGGAAGAGGAAGCTGATACTCTTAAACAAGATTTCTTTGAAGACCTACTTAAATCTTTACAAGATTAAGAAAGGCCGTCCGTGGCCAATCCAACACCATCCGTGGTGAAACTTTATCTACTTTTTATTGTCATTGCTTCAATCTGATAACTTGCTGGAGTGTATAAACCCAGAGTTATAATTGTTAGAATTGAATCTTCAACAGTCATCTTTTCGTAAATCTCAACTCTAGATAATTCTTTTAGACCTGCATCCTTAGCAACTTCGTCTATATAAACATAATGCCTATTAGGAATTAATCCCCATAGATAAAATTCTTTTTTACCTTTAAGGATAACTTCCCTTCTATGATTTGTAGTCTTATCAAATGAAATGGGTAATCTCCCCTTACTTCGATAAACAATTGTTGAGCATGATGTTGCTAACAACATCATAAAAAGAAAAAGAACTTGTAATAAAGTACTTAAAGTTTTTTTTCCGTCCCAAAAATTATATTTCATATAATTAAAGTTTGATGGAGAGAAAGTGATATGTCAAAAAAGAAAATTATTTTTTAATTCTTTGATTAAATTTATCAAGTGCTGCAAAGTGATCATCGTTTCTTTGTGCTATTCCTTGAAAGGCACTTAACAACTCTAATGAAGAGGCTAAATCATTCTTGTAAGCGTGTTGAATAGCTTTTTTAACCATAGGTATAACTGATTTCGGATTACTTGAAATTTGCTTTGCATAGTTAAGTGTAATTTCTTTTAATTTTGTAGGGGCAGATACTTCATTAACTAAATTCATTTTAAATGCTTCACTACTATTATATGTTCTTGCCGTTAAAGACATTTCCATCGCTTTAGCAAAGCCTACAATTCTTTGTAAGAAGTATGTTCCACCATCACCAGGAACAAGTGAAAGCTTGGCAAATGATTCTGCAAATTTACTTTCTTCTGTGCAGACTCGGATATCGCACATACAAGCAATATCTAATCCCGCCCCTATGGCAGAACCATTAATCATAGCTACTACTGGCTTTGAAAGTGACTCCATAACTTTGGGAATTCTTTGAATTCCATTTTTATAACGAATTCTTAATTCGTTTGAATCACCCTCAAACATTCCACGTCTTTGCTGCATATCTTTAATATCTCCGCCAGCGCAAAAATGTTTTCCTTCTCCAGTTAAAACTATGACAGAAATGTCATTATCTAGGTCGGCAAACTCCATGATTTTTGAAAATGAATCGATCATTTCATAAGTAATAGCATTACTAGCTTCTGGTCTATTAAAAAAGACAAATAAAATTTCCTCCTCTTTTAATACTTTCATATGAGGGAATTCATTTTTATAAAAGCTCATTTTATGCCTTTTTAGTTAAATATTTTTTTAATGCAGGGGATTCTGTTTTGCGATTTAATTTATCTAAAATATACTCGGAAGCAGTCGCTAATTTTGAAAAATCAACTCCATGCTTAATTTTTAAAGAATCTAATAGATCAATAACATCTTCAGTTGCAACGTTTCCAGTTGCTCCTTTAGCGTAAGGACAACCACCAAGGCCACCACTTGAAGAATCAATAATTGAGAAGCCTAGGCTTAAACCTTTTTTTATATTTTCAAGTGCCATTTTTTTCGTATCATGGAAATGCAAAGCCATTCCCTCGACACCAAATCTGCTCTTAACTTCTTTTAAATATGATTCTACTTGATCAGGAGTTGCAGCCCCAATAGTATCGCCAATTGATATTTCATTAATATTTAAATCTTTAAATCTTTGGATAATATTTAATAGAGAATCTACACTCATTATTCCTTCATAAGGACATACAAAAGCGGTTGAAATATACCCACGTATTGCTAAATTATTTTCATTCGCTTTTAAAACAACTTCTTTAATTCTTTCAAATGATTCATCTATTGTGGCATTTATATTTTTTTTATTAAATGTCTCTGATGTAGCCGTAAATACTGCAATTTTTTTTACTGAAACAGATAAGGCATTTTCAAGCCCCTTTAGATTCGGTACTAATGTCGTTTTAGTAAAACTTAGACTCTCAATACCCTTATAAACTTCAATTGAATCTGCCAGTTGAGGAATTGCTTTAGGTGAGACAAAACTCGTAACTTCAATTTCACTTAAACCAGCATCGGCTAACTTTTTTATATAATTTATTTTTATATCACTAGATACATTTGATTTTTCATTTTGAAGTCCATCTCTTGGACCTACTTCAACAATATGGACTTTTGCAGGATAGTTACTCATTAGGTCTCATCAACCTCAACAAGCAAAGATCCTCCTTTAACTAGAGAGCCCTGGTTGAAAAAGATTTCTTTAATTATACCATCTTTATTTGCTTTAATAGGATGTTCCATTTTCATCGCTTCAAGAATTAAAATAACATCACCTTTAACTACTTTTTCACCTTGTTTTTTATAAACTTTGAAAATTTTACCTGGCATTGGAGATACTAGTGAACCTGCTTCAAGGGCCTGAGATTTAGATCTCTCAAGTCTATCTCCCTTTATAATGGCTTCTGCATTTTCAATATAAACCATTCTATGATCATTAAATTTATCATCATAGACGTAGCTTTTTGTTAATTCGTCATTAGAAAAGAAAAACTCGTCACCATTAATTGTAACAAAAATACCCATTTCAGATTTACGAGAAGTATATTTAACTAATTTTCCCTCTATGTATAATTCATTCATTAGAAATTCCTAAAGTTAGATAACTTATTCCAAGTATTATCATTATTTTTATTTGTCTCTTTATAAAGTAAAGATGCAATCATTTTTGCTTTTTGTCTCGCTGTTAATTCTTTTGGTTTTAAGGATTCAGCATTTTTAACAACAAAACTTGTTAAAGTTAGTCCACTCTTAAAGTCAGCATGATCTAATATTCTTCTAAGATAACCTCTATTGGTTCTTACTCCACAAAAGAGATATCTATTTAAAGCTTCTTTCATTTTTGTGATAGCTTCAGTTCTGTTTTCACCATAAGAAATTATTTTTGCAAGCATTGGATCAAAATTTATAGAAACTTCATTTCCAGCTTCAAAACCACTATCAAATCTAATTCCATCCAAACCAACTGGCCCAATATATCCTAAAACTCCTACTGAAGGTAAGAAGTCATTATCAGGATCCTCAGCATATAATCTACATTCAATTGCATGACCTGTTTGCTTAATTTCACTTTGCTTTAAAGATAATTTTTCTCCAGAAGCTACTCTAATTTGAAGTTCTACAAGATCTGAATTCGTTACCAGTTCAGTAATCGGATGCTCAACTTGTAGTCTTGTATTCATTTCTAGAAAAAAGAAGTTTGATTTTTCATCTAAAATAAATTCTACTGTCCCAGCTCCGACATAATTAATATGATTTGCAATATCAACTGCACTTTTACATATTTTTTCTCTAACTTCTTGGGTTAAAGCCGTACTTGGAGTCTCTTCAACTACTTTTTGATATCTTCTTTGGATTGAACATTCTCTTTCATAGAAATGAAAATGATTGTCATGAGTATCACTCATTACTTGTACTTCTATATGTCTTGGATTCGTAATATATTTTTCAAGGATTACCTTATCATCACCGAATGCATTTTTAGCTTCTCTTTTTGCTGATTCTAATGATGTCGAAAAGTCCGATTCTTTTTCAACAATCCTCATCCCTTTTCCACCACCACCAGCAGTTGCCTTGATTAAAACAGGATATCCAATTTTATTTGCTTCTGACTTGAGTGAAGCTTCATCTTGTTTATCTCCATGATAACCTGGAATTAATGGGCCATTTATTTTTTCAATCGCTATTTTAGATTCTTTCTTATCTCCCATTAGTTCTATTGCCGAAATAGAAGGACCAATAAAAATAACTCCCGCTTTTTGAAGTTTTTGAGCAAACTCTGCATTTTCTGATAAAAAGCCATATCCTGGATGAATTGCTTCTGCTTTATTATCCTTAGCTATTTTAATTATTTTATCCATATTCAAATATGTTTCAGCTAAGCTACCTACTCCAATTGAAATTGCTTGGTCTGCAAGCTTAACGTGGGGTAAGTCAGCATCGACTTCAGAATAAATACTAATTGATTTAATTCCTAATTTCTTGCAGGTCCTAATTACTCGACAAGCTATTTCGCCTCGATTTGCAATTAAAATTGATTTTATCATTTTATTCCTTTATCCAATTTGCAGTTCTTTTTTCAAGTAATGCTTTCATTCCTTCCTGTCCTTCTGGCGAAACACGAAGTTTTGATATTGCTTCACATGTTAATTTTTTTAAATCATTGCTTACTTCTATGTCTTTAATTAATTCTTTCGCTTTTTGAGCTGCTTGTGGCCCTGCTAATAAAAATTTAGAAAGGATTTCTTCAAATTTTGAGTCCATCTCCTCTGGTTCGCACTCTTCATGAATCAGTCCCATATGGACAGCATGTCTCCAATTAAAAAGATCACCACTAAGAAACCATGCTCTTGCATGAGATTGCCCAATTTTATTAACAACATAAGGAGATATTACAGCTGGTATTAATCCTAGCTTTACTTCTGTAAAACCTAGTTTTGCTTTTTTTGAACATAATACAAAATCACAAACACTTACTAATCCAACTCCACCACCAAGAGCATGACCATTAATTTTTCCAAGCACCGGCTTTGGAAAATTATTTATCACCTCAAACATTTCTCTTAATTTTTCACTATCTTTAATATTTTCCTCTAATGAGTAATTAACCATAGAGCCCATCCAGTTTAGATCTGCTCCAGCACAAAAAGACTTACCTACTCCTGTTATAGCCATCACTCGCACAGAATCATCTGACTTAAAATCATTAACAGCAGAAATTATTTCTTGAATCATTTCATCGTTAAAAGCATTATGCAGTTCTGGGCGATTTAAAATTAACCAGCCCACTGAATTTTGAATTTTTGTTTCAATAAATTTTCTCATCTTACATTCTAAATACACCAAACTTAGAGTCTTCAATTTCGAAATTATTTCCGATTGAAATTGCTAAGCCTAATATATTCCTCGTATCTTTTGGATCTATAATCCCATCATCCCATATTCTTGCCGTAGAATAATAAGCAGAACCTTCTTTTTCATATTTATCTAAAATAGGTTTTTGAAATTTAGCTACTTCAGAAGCAGTCATTTCATTTTCACCTTTAAATTTATTTCCATCTTGTTTTACTGTCGTTAAAACACCTGCGGCTTGCTCTCCACCCATTACTGAGATTTTAGCATTCGGCCACATCCATAAGAATCGAGGATTGAAGGCCCTTCCGCACATACCATAATTCCCAGCTCCAAAAGAACCTCCGATTATTACTGTGTATTTCGGAACTTTTACTGTTGAAACAGCTGTAACTAGTTTCGCTCCATGTTTTGCAATTCCCTCAGTTTCATATTTTTTACCAACCATAAAACCAGTTATATTTTGTAAAAATACTAAAGGAATTTTTCTTTGCCCACATAACTCAATAAAGTGAGCTCCTTTTAAAGAACTCTCTGAAAATAAGATTCCATTATTCGCTACTATTCCAATTTTATTTCCATGTATACTAGCAAAACCACAAATTAATGTGTTTCCATAATTTTTCTTAAACTCGTGAAATTCTGAGCCATCTACTAATCGAGCAATGATTTCTCTCACTTCAAAGGGAGTACGGGTATCTTTAGGTAAAATTCCAAAAAGATCGTCACTTGGATATAAAGGATCTTTATTTTCCTTTTTTTCATTTTTCTTAAGTTTTTCTTTATAATTTAAATTTTCTACAATATCTCTAGTTATTACTAATGCATGTTCTTCATCTACAGCAAAATGATCAGCAACTCCCGACTCAGAAGTATGAACTTCAGCTCCACCTAAATCTTGAGCTGAAACAACTTCTCCTGTTGCAGCTTTTACTAAGGGTGGTCCACCTAAAAATATAGTTCCATTTTTTTTCACTATTACTGTTTCATCACTCATTGCTGGAACATAAGCCCCTCCTGCTGTACATGATCCAAGTACAACTGCAATTTGTGGTATTCCAAGCGCTGACATATTAGCTTGATTATAAAAAATCTTTCCAAAATGATCTTTGTCAGGAAAAACTTCATCTTGCATTGGCAAAAATGCTCCACCTGAATCAACTAAATAAATACAAGGAAGTTTATTTTGAATGGCAATTTCTTGAGCACGAATATGTTTTTTTACAGTTAAAGGAAAGTAAGTTCCACCTTTTACTGTGGCATCATTTGCAACAAACATACATTCAATACCATGAACTCTACCTATACCTGTGATAACACCTGCACTTGGTACTTCAAAATCATATACATTTTCTCCCGCTAAAGAACTTAGTTCTAAAAAAGGGGAATCTATATCTAAAATTTTATAAATACGTTCTCTAGGTAAAAATTTATTTCTTGAAAGGTGCTTGTCGACACTTTCTTCGCCGCCTCCCATTCTTACTTTTTCAACCTTTGAAATAAATTCATTTCGAAGATCAAGGTTATATTCTTTATTAGTAAAGAATTCTGTTGTATTGCGATCGATAGCTGATTTTAAGATATCCATATTTTCCTTTAATGATTTAACA
>CAYGTU010000002.1:0-51914 GCA_964352945.1 uncultured Bacteriovoracaceae bacterium | reverse complement strand
ATTGATAGTTAGAAAGAAATCGCCTAAAGCATATTGGGGATGGGTAGCTAAAGGTAATATATTCTTTGTTTACCAAGAACTTCTTGATATCGCCCTTGAAAGAGAAAAAGGACTCGATATAAGAATTAAAAAAGGCGATCTTGCTCGAATCTATAAAACTGAAAACAATCAATACATTGTAAAAAGGAAAAGTCAGGTTGCCAATTCAAAACGTCAATTCCAAGAGGCTTCCCTACTCCTTTCACTCTTCTTGCGGGATAAAGATGGAATTCCTTTAATCCCTGAGGAAATTAACCTACCTAAAAAAATTCAGGGTGAGAAAAGAGTTCCAACCGAAAAACTAAATGAAGATATTAAAATTGCCAATGAATTGAGCCCCGAATTATTAAAATTGAGTTTAGAATTTGATCAATATTCAAATTTTGAAGAATATGGATTAAATAAACTAAAGCCTAAGATTGATTTAAGTTTTGAAGTATCAAAGGATAATGGTTTAGGAAGTGATACTCTTGAGCAAACTGAAAACAGGGCGATGCTTAAAATTGAAATTCCTATTGAAAGAAGACTTGGTGAAGGAAAAGTAAATAAGGCTAGAGCTCAAAAGAAGATGATAGGTTACAAAAAACAACTCTTTACTGAAAAACTAAATATAAAAATAAAAAGTCTCTTCTATCGACTTAATACGGCCATTGATATTATAAATAATAGTACTAAAGAAGTTGAATACTCCATTCTTCTTCGCCAAGCAGAACTAAAAAAGTTTGATAGTGGTGCCAGTGATTTTTTTGTTGTTAATTTAAGAGAACAAAATATGGCCGATGCCAAAGTTAAAAATATTAAAGCTCATCTAGAATATCAAAAAGCTAATGCTGACTACCAAGAAGCGACATTAGCCTTCTTAAGAAAATAACTTAGGTTTATGTATGACCATATTAAAAATAATTATTCTTCAGGGCTTTTGGTATCTTTCTGTTGCTCATGGCCACAAATACCAAACACCTATTTTTATTGTCGCTCTATTTATTTCAATAGCTAATTATTTTATCTATAAACCCGCTATAACAAAAGGGCATTATCTTTTTACTCTTATTTTTTTTCTAATTTATGGAATAATTCAAGAGTCACTTTTGGATAAACTTGGACTCGTAAGTTACGGGCAAGAAAGTTTTCCTCTATGGTTAACATCACTTTATTTAGTTTTTATTGCTTATTATGGGGACATCTTTAACTATCTTTCAAAAAAATCAATTCCCTTTTTATCACTACTTGGTGCAATCGGTGGAATAAGTGCCTTTTATAGTGGAAGTAAAATATCTCCCTTATCAGTTTTATCCCCGTATTATTTTTTGGGTATTGCAATAGGATGGGGAATCTTCTTTCCCCTAAGTATTAAGATTTTTTATGAGGGATTTATGTGGAATAAAATATTAGATGCAAGTATCTATTATAGTTTTGATAAAAGTGGATTTCTGCGACATGAAAAAAGTTTTAACGAAACTTACCAATTCATCTCAGGAAGCAAGGCGATAATAACTGGAGGAACATCTGGTATTGGTCAAGCTACTGCGCTCGAACTAGCGAAGCAAGGTGTAAGTGTCGTGATTACTGGTCGAGATAAAACGAAGGGTGAACTGGCATCAAGTCAGCATGATAATTTTGATTTTATAGAATTAGATATGGCAAAGTGGAATGAGATCTCTGATGTTGTAGAAAAAATTGAGCCTCTTGACTATGTCGTGCTTAATGCTGGTGGCATGCCTTCTGAATATAAAAAAAATGATCTAGGTGTTGAGTTACAATTCGCTTCTCAATTATTTGGACATTATTACTTAATTAGTGAACTAAGAAATAAGAACAAATTAAAAAAGAGTGCTCGAATAGTTTGGGTTACCTCTGGTGGGATGTATTTATCCAAACTAGATTTAAGTACTATTTTTGAAAATATTAAATATGATAAAGTTGCTACTTACGCTAATGTTAAAAGAGCACAGGTAACTCTCCTGCCTTTTTTTAAAGAAGAATTTTCTGAACAAATTATAACTGCCATGCATCCTGGTTGGGCGCAAACTCCTGGAGTAAGTAGCGCCATTCCTGAATTTGATAAAAAGATGAAAGGAAGGTTAAGATCCCCTTTACAAGGGGCAGATACAATCCTTTGGATTTTAGGAACTAAAAACCCTATTGAATCTGGTTGCCTCTACTTTGACCGTAAAAAAGTAAAAACTCATTTCTTTTGGTTTACAAAATCAAGTGATCAAAAGCAAAGTGAACTGATAAAAATCATAAAAAATTTAAGTCCATTTACATCGTAAAATTTAAAATGCATAATCTATGCATGACTGATGAATCTCAAACTTGCCCAAAATGTAGCTCACCTTATGGATATCCTGATGGACAACTCTGGGTATGCCCCGAATGCTTTCACGAATGGTCTCTAGATGCTGCTATTGTTGAAGAAGAATCAACTCCACAATTTCTAGATGTTAATGGAATTGAACTTAAAGATGGGGATTCAGTGATTGTCGCAAAAGACCTTAAAGCTGGAAATGGAACAATCAAATCTGGCACTAAAGTTAGAGGCATCAAGTTACTTGATACGCCAGTTAATGGTCATGATATTTCTTGTAAAGTCGATGGTCATGGTTCAATGTATCTTAAATGTTCTGTAGTAAAAAAAGCTTAAATTAAATAATGGAATTAAAAAAAAGATCTGATCTTCATTTAAGTCGAAAAATTTGGCATGTTATGACAGGTGTTAGCGCTCTCTCTGCTACTTATTTATTGAAATTTAATTCCAAGCAAGCTGCAATCGTAAGTGGTTCTATTGCAATAATTGGATTAATTGTTGAAATGTTAAGACTTAATAATCAAAAAATAAATAATATATTTTTAAAGTATATGGGTTCCCTACTAAGGGATACTGAAAAAAATAAAATGAGTGGCCTCGTTTACTATGCTCTAGGAGTAAGTATTACTTTTTCAATTTTTCCATGGCATTTGGCCATTATGGGGATTTTAATACTCATCTTTGCTGATCCACTGGCCTCTTTAATTGGTACCAAGTTTGGAAAAAGAAAAATCATTAATGGAAAAAGTGTAGAAGGTTTTCTGGGCTGCTGGATTGTGTGCTGCTTAACAATTTATGGATATAGTTATTTCACTCAATTAAATATTTCACTAGTTTTTATTCTTCTTGGTGGTTTTTTAGGGGCCCTAAGTGAGCTTTTTGTAATATTGGATGATAATTTATCTATTCCTATTTTAAGCGGATTATTTTTTTATCTTATAGCAAAGTTTATCACTTACGATTTTTTATTATTAACAACATGAAGAATTATAACTAAGAAGTATTTGAATATCATCTGGACTTAGCATACTAACAGAATCATTTTCATTCTTATTTAATAAACTTTTATTTTTAATTATCTCATGTATCTCACGGCAAATATTGATTGTTGATTCATAATACATACTACTGCCAAGACTTGAAAGATGATTCACTATTTTATCAATGATAATTTTTTGATCATCTATGAGTAACTTTTCATCTTTCATTATTCACCATTCTTAATAAGTTCAATATGAACTTCATTTCTTCTTAAAAAGGGTATCGTCCAAGGTGGATTATAACCAGCATAAGTATGGTTTTTTTCTGCGTTATAATTCTTGTTCTGATTGATCCATTTATAGAGTTCATCTGCTTTACTCTTTACCCTAGACTCTGAACTAAACCAGCTAAATTGGTGACTCGCAATTATTTTTTCTTCCACTTTTTCAAATTCAATTCTCTTATCTAGTGGTTCTGGCAGATCTTCCATTGAATACTGAGACGGCATAGAAAATTTCATTGTAAATTGATCTTCTGACTGATTCATTTCAACAGGTGAAGTCATTGCTATCTGTAATGACTTTTGTTCCATCTCAACTGGTGAAGTCATTGCTATTTTGTTTTTTTCTTTATTCTTTCCAAAGATATAGCCTGCTAAAATTCTAAATGCTTCACTTGATGAGTCGCTATAATTACCCTTCACAGTCGTCTTAGCTACAATATAGGAAGAGTATTGGCGAATTTCAAAATCTCCTTGCTTAACCAAAACTTTATATTTAGGTCCTTCCTCACTTTGTATTCCAAAGAGAGAACAAGAAGATAAAAGAATAATTGATGAAAATGCTATTATTTTTCTCACAAATTCATTATAGCTCATAAAGCTTAAAATTACTTAACATGTCGAGGCACTGTCTAATATCATCTAGTTATAGGCAAATTAGGATTAAGCTGTTAGATTTATTAGAAAAAGAACTAATCTTTATGAAAGAAATAAAAAAAATATCCAGCGGTCTGTTTTCTAGAAATTTAAAGTTATTAAAACTAGCTTACGGTACAGGTAAGGAAATTGTTAAAAATAGAACTGAAGGAATAAAGGAACAACTTGAAAGTGCTGTTGGCTCTCAAGTTGATCAACTTATAAATGAAATGGGACTAATGAAGGGATCAATTATGAAAGTTGGTCAAATGCTTTCATTATACTCTGATTCCTTTTTACCTAAAGAACTACAAGAACAACTTAGTAAACTTGAAAACCAAAGTTATTTTCTTGGATGGGATGAGATTAAAAAAAATATCCCCTCTCATTTTTTTGAAAAACTTGAAATCGAAGAAAAACCAATTGCTGCCGCTTCATTAGGTCAGGTTCACCGAGCTATCCTTAAAGAAACAGGTGAAGTTCTAGCAATTAAGATTCAATATAAAGGTGTGAGAAAATCGATTGATAATGATATTCTTACTTTAAAACTTATTTTAAAACTCTCTAAAGTACTTCCAAAGGAACAAGATTTAACAAGTATCTTTGAAGAAGTTAAAAGAATGCTCTATCAAGAAACAGATTATATTCTTGAAAGAAAGCATATTGAAATGTATCGACAGGCGGTAAGTGATTCACCTTTATATTATGTCCCTAAAGTCTATCCTGAATTTTCAACTGATTCTATTTTAACGACAGAATTTATTGAAGGAATTCCTCTTCGAGAAATTGACGAAAGTAAAATGCCAAAAGATTTAAAAGTAGCATTTTACGAATTATTTTTCCTTGAAACATTTAAATGGGGAATTGTGCAAACTGATGCTCACCCTGGAAATTATATTATTCAACTAGATTCTGAAGGTATACCCTATCGTTGGGCCTTAATTGATTTTGGTGCTATTAAAATTGTTGATGAGAACTTAAGACAGCGCTGTTATAATTTTATCAAGTCAGCCCTTGATAATGACTTTGATCTTTTTCTCGGTACTCTTTTTGATGAGGGTTATTTAAATGAAGATATTAATTTCGATAGAAATTTATTAAAACAATATTTTGAGGTCGTTAGAGAACCATTTGATTTTGATGAATTCTCATGGGGAGATTCTGACATACCTGAAAGAATAATGAAGCTAGCACCAAAGATCATAAAAGAAATAAGTATCTATAAACCACCTGGAGATTCTGTTTTCATTGATCGAAAAATTGGTGGAGTTTATTTTATTTCGAAATTAATAAAATCGAATTTTAGTCCTAAAGAAATAACTGAAAAATATATTAAATAGTAAAAACTTGGTTAAAGGCTTCTCTTACATTGAATTCCATATCAAGTTCTTCTAAATGCATATAAAGAGTTACTAAGTAAATTCCAAGAAAAATAAAATCTTTATCAAGTTCAACTTCATTTTCCACAAAAAAATGAAAAAGTTCATAGAACGATTCTGAAAAATCATTTAATTTGAATTTAACTAATTCTTGTTCCCCCGGACCAAAGTGATCATTAAAAAGCTGTTCTAATTCTTTTGTTTTTTCAGTATTTAAATTTTTACTCAGTCCAATATCTTTTAGTGCTGATCTAAAAAGTTGATTATCTTTAAAATAAAATCCCTTATAAATATTTAATAGAGATACTCTAAAATTATCTGAAAGTTTATACCAAACATTATTTGGACTCCAATAAAGTCCATTACTAGTTTGTTCAAAATATTTATATCTAAGATCCAAGTTGAGACCAACTGGATTTTGTAATTGAGCAAAGTATATTCTTAAGATATCCTGCCCTCTTTTGAGCTTCTCTTCATCTGTTAAAAAAGTGAGTGCCTTTGGGATATCTTTAGTATTTACTATATTGATATTTGAAATTTTTAATGAAATTAACGATTCTCTTTCTTTGGTATCGAGTGGATAATTACCCATTCTTAGGATCATCGGCCCCATACTTTTAAAGACCTGAGTCCAATTAAGAGATTTTAAAGCAAGTGTTGGAATATGCTGAAGAACGTCTTTAAAAAATTTTGGCAATAAACTTAAAGTAATCACAATCTAATCTTAGTTACACTCATCTTTATTGTCTATTCTTGCTCGTATCTGTTAAGGTATTTCTATGAAAAGAGTTGTAATTGCCGGAGCCTCAGGGTTTATTGGTAAAAATTTAATTGACGCTTTGCTAAGTGAAAGCAATTATGAAATTATTGCCTTAACTAGAGGATACAAGGAATCAAATCACCTTAATCTTACTTGGATGTCATGTGATTTATTCTCAGTACTACAGATTGAAAAGGTACTTGAGAAGGCAGATTTGGCGTATTACCTGGTTCATAGCATGCAACCCTCAGCTCGCCTGGATCAAGCTAACTTTATTGATTATGATTTATTGTTGGCCGATAATTTTGGTAGAGCTGCTAAAAAACAAAATGTTAACAAAGTTATTTATTTAAGTGGAATTATTCCCAATATTTCACGTCTTTCTAATCATCTACTATCAAGGTTAGAAGTTGAAGACGTATTAAAACAATATTTTAAAAATTTTGTCATACTAAGGGCCGGACTTGTTTTAGGTAAAGAAGGTTCTTCATTTAATATCGTTTTAAATTTAGTAAGAAGATTACCCTTAATGGTTTGTCCTAATTGGACAAATAATATTACCAGTCCGGTTTATTATAAAACAATTATTGATGCCTTAAAATTATCTATTGAAAACGAAAAATATAATAATAAAGTTTTTGACTTATCCTCTAGTGATAACGTCACCTATTTAGAGTTACTTAAATTAACGGCCAAATCACTAAAAAGAAAAATTAACTTTATTAAATTTCCCTATAATTTTATCTTTTTATCTCGCTTGTGGGTTTCTCTATTTTCAGGTGCTTCAAAAAGACTTGTGTATCCACTATTGGAATCCCTTAGTAATAGTATGATTCCAAACGAAAACATGAAAATGGAAGATTTAAAACTACTTACTGTAGAAGAATCCATTAATCTGGTTGTTCATAATATAAGGGATTATAAATATAAATTTCAAACAAGAGCCGTACAAAGAAACACAGTGAGATCTGTACAAAGATTTACTCTCCCCAAAAATATGGATGCTAGGGCCGTAGCGATAGAATATATGTACTGGCTCCCTCGATTTTTATTTCCCTTTATAATAGTCGATGTTGTAGAAGGTGAATGGGTTAACTTCTCATTAATCACAAGAAAGTTAAAGTTATTAATATTGAAATGGTCACCTGAAAGAAGTACTCAAGATAGACAATTATTTTATATTCAAGGTGGCTTATTAGCCGATAAACAAGATAGCGGACGTTTGGAGTTTAGAGAAGTTTTAAATGGACGTTATACCCTCGCAGCAATTCATGATTTTAAACCTTCACTTCCATGGTATATCTATCGCTATACTCAAGCTATAATACATTTTTTTGTTATGGTATTTTTTGGTCGACACTTATATAAAATTTCCAAAGGACAGAGGCAATGGCTCCAGAAACATTAATTATTGGCGCAACAGGATTTGTAGGAGCGAGTTTATTAGAAAAACTTGAAACTTCAAACTTACCTATAAGAGTAATGGCACGAACGCCTTCTAAAGTTTTAAGTAAGTCTGAAAATACCGAAATAGTTCAAGGAGATTTATTAAATAAAGATAGTCTCGAACCGGCCCTAAAAGGTATTAAAACAATTTACTATCTAGCTCACGCTATGTCTGATAGCGGTAAAACTTTTTCAAAAGATGAATCAATGCAGGCAAAGAACTTAGCAAGTTTATTAAATTCATCACATCGAATTATTTACCTTGGTGGAATCATTCCAAAAGAAGGTCAAAGTGATCATTTAAAAAGTCGTGAAAACGTTGGAACAATTTTTAGAAAAACTGAGGCTAAGACTATCGAGCTTAGAGCTTCAATCATAATTGGAAAAGGATCTGCTTCCTTTGAAATAGTTCGATCATTAGTAGAAAGACTTCCTTTTATCGTCACGGCTAAATGGTCAAAAGCACATTGTCAGCCTATCGCTTTAATTAATGTTATTAACTACCTTGAAGATACTGGAAATATTGAATTAATAGATAAAGACTCCATTTTTAATATTGGAGGAAAAGATATTATTGCTTATGAAGAATTGCTTTTACGATATTCTAAATTTAAAAAACTCAATCGCCTTCATATCAACATTGATAAAATGCCCAAAGAGGTAGCTCAAAAAGTTATTGAAATTGTTGCTCCTGAGCATGCAAAAGTTGGAGTAAAGCTTTTAGAAAGTATTGAGCTTGAAACGATTGTTGGGGATTACAAAACTGATGATATTTTTGGAATACGCTGCTTTAATCTTGAAGATAGTTTCTATCTAGCAAAAGATGAACCATTAAAAGAAATACCGATTGAAACTTTAATGGATAAAATTAAAATGCATGAGCTACCCAATCATATCAACGGTCAGACCATTCAAATCTTTCTACCGTATTTAAATATTATTAAAAACGCTGATGAAGCTTTGAAATATTTTTCAGGAATTCTCTCTCAAATTCCAGCCAACTTTAGTTTTAAAAATAATAGCAATTTATCCTTTTCTATCCCCCAAGTTGGTGAATTTAATTTTTCTCAAGTGGCGGATAAAAGTGGACTCTATTTAGCAATAAAACCTAAGTTTTACTTTCAAAAACTTGGTTGGGTTGTCGTGAAACAACTCATTGAAAAACTAGCTAAATACTGAGAATTCTTTAATTTTAAAGAGTAATCAAAAATGTATAGCGATTGTTAATAGATACTCTTGATCATCTATTGTAAGGTTTTAAAATGAAAATAATATTATTAATCATTTGTATATTTAGTTTTGGATGTAGCTCTATGGATTATAAAAAAACTGTCGACTACGTCGATATTCAAAAATTTATGACTAAGTGGTATGTCATCGCGGGTAGATTAACCTTCCTTGAAAAAGGGGCTCATAATGCGACTGAAACTTATACCTGGAATTCAAAAGAAGAAAGGATAGACATTGCCTTTTCTTTTAATAAAGATTCATTTGAGGGGGAAGTAAAAGAAATTCCTCAAAAAGGTTGGATTCAAAACAAAGAAACTAATGCATACTGGAAAGTAAGTCCTTTTTGGCCTTTAAAATTTGATTACCTCATTATTGATATGGATGAAAACTATGATTGGGTTGTTATAGGTGTTCCTTCACAAAACTATATTTGGATTATGAGTAAAAATTGGGATATGGACCAGGACCAATTAGAAAAAATCAAACAAAGTATAAAATCTAAAAAATATAATATTGAAAATATCAAACGCGTACCCCAAAAATGGTAATCAGAAATGATGAAGCACTTAACTCATGATAATATACTACAAATGGAGCAGCGTTACCGCGCAAAATTTATAAATTCTCTCTCCGGTTTTAAAAGTGCCAATTTAATTGGAACAAAATCTGAGTATGGATCCAACCTTGCCATCATTAGTTCTGTTGTACATTTAGGAGCAAATCCCCCCTTGATCGGCTTTATTACTCGTCCTAATTTAGCTCCAAGACATACCTATGATAATATTATTGAGTCATCCCATTATACTATCAATCACGTTAATGAATCTATCTATGAAAATGCCCATCAAACTAGTGCTCGCTATGAAAGAGATGAATCGGAATTTAAATTCACCGGATTAACTGAAGAATACTTAGATAATTTCCCTGCACCCTTTGTAAAAGAATCAAATCTTAAAATGGGAATAAAACTAATCAGAGAAATTAATATCGCTGAAAATGATACGAACTTTATTATCGGTGAAATTCAATCTATTTATGTAGATGAATTGGCCATTCAAGAAGATGGCCATATTGATCTTGAATTCTTAAATACTCTTTGTGTATCAGGACTAGATTCGTATCATAAAACGAATCTTATTAAGAGATTACCTTACGCTAAAAAATAATTTTTAATAAAGAATTTCATCAGATGCATTTACAAGATTAAACCTGAATTTCGCTTTTAAAACACCTAATTGAAAAACTTCAGCTTTAAACTTAAACAGGTTACCAAGACTTTCAACAAGTTCAACTTTTGCCGTAATTTCTTTATCTGGTTTTGTAATACCTAAAAACTTAGCATATTCCACTTTATTTAATACACCAAGAGCCCAACCCTTAGTTTTTTCACTGTGGTAATTCTCTACTGGTGAATGATATTTTGTGATTAGGATTCCTGCTGACTGGGTACAAATTTCTTGTAGCATTGCCCCTGGAACAACAGGTGCACCTGGAAAATGACCTAAAACATGAGGCTCATTACCTTTATGAATTTTAATTGACTCTATTGATTTAGGGCTCATTTCAATTACATGATCCACCATTAGATAGGGTTCTCTGTGATGTAGTATTTTTTTAATTTCTTCTGTATTGATAAAAGTCTCGATTGTTAAAATTCAAATAACTATATACTTTTACCAATATTTAAAAAAGTTATTGAAAGGCTGTCTTACAATTGTCAAAGTTTAAGTCCTATAACTCTCACCTCTAAGTCATTTTTCCGAAGCTTTAAAACTATTTTACTTAAAGTCGCTACAAAAGTTCTTTAAAGAATATTATTCTTCCTTAACCTTTACTGACTTTTGTTTTTCTGATGGATTAGTTATATCAACTATTGATTCTCCAAAAATACCTTCACAAAAAGAATGTTGATTTTCAATTTGACCAAATACTGAGCTCATTCCACCCATACCAAAGCCAAATCCATAAGATCCAAATCCCATTCCACCAGCACCCATATAGCCGGATAAATTTATTTTTTGTTCATAAATATCTTTACTTAATATTTCAGTAGCAGATTCACATTTTCCAATGATGGCTTTATTTTTAGAATGAACCATTGCAATTTTTGAGCAATTATCTTTTGAAAAAGTCTCGTTTAATTTAACACTCTCATCTGCAGTATGATAAACTCTTGAACTCACTTTTTCTGGTGAACAGACTCCATCTTTAAAAGAAAATTCGGATTCTGAACCTAAGAAATGAACGGGCTTAGATTTATCTTGTATACTCTTTAATCCTTTTCGAATTCTTTCAACTGATTTTTTATCTCTTTTTACTTTCGAAGTTAAAATTTTATAAAAATCATCTACTAGGCCCACTTCTTTTCTCTCTTTTTTAGTAAGCTGCTTTAATGTTTTATATTTAAAGTCACCATTTTCATTTTTAATATAATATTGAGGTTCTTGAATTATAGTATTTTTAGGCAGGCCAAATCCTCCTCCCATTCCTCCGTTTCCAAATCCCCAGTCAGCACTTGAAACTGCATTATGAACTTGAAAACCTAATTGTAGTTCATTCATTTTTTCTATATCTTTTTTATCATATTTATCAGGGCCAGTTATAAGCTTAGTTATTCTTCCTTGTGAATCTTTTTCTAATGTGATTTCCATTTTACCTGGAGGTAGATTTCCTCCCATTCCAAAAGCATTTGGGTTTGTTTCAATTTCATATTTTTCAATATTTCCAATTTTGTTTTTATTTAATAATTTATAACCTGTTCCTAGATCAAGCTCTCCTTCTCCGTTTATATATAAACCATATAAACCACTTGCAGAGTTACATTTTCTATAATCTATCTCTGCACTTAAACAGATTGAGCTTAAAATTAATGATGTTACTAGAATTTTAGATTTCATTTTCTCTCCGATTTTTATTTTTAATAATTTCAAATTACTTATCGGTGAGAATATGGATAGATTTGACAAAAAAAAATCGCTATAATATCAGGTACTTACTAAACTTTAGGTACCACAAAATGTTTGAGTTACTCTCTCTTCTGGCTTTGGAGGGATGGCATATTCTGAGTATTGAATATTTTCAGTAAAAGGATTTTGCAGTAATTCTTTTAAATCATTAAAAATTTTATAATCACCTTTTCTCGCTTTTACAATCGCTCGCTCGATTTGATGATTTCGAGGAATATAAAGTGGATTAATTAAATCTAAATTTGAAACATCACTTACGCGAGTTTTCCAGATTTCTAAAAATTTTTCTAATTTGAAAACATTCGGATAAAAGCTTGTATCGCCATTATATAAATCTTTAATCTTTCTATAACCTAATGTAAAATCAAGTTCCTCTTCTTCTAAGTAATTTAAAAATTCCGTGATTATAATTTTATCTGTTTCAATCGGATTATTTATTCCAAATTTTTCACCCATTGATTTAAGATATTCTTTTTCAAATTTCTTACTTATTGCTGGAAACATTTCTTCAACTTTAGAAATTGAAATATCGTTATCATTATCTATCAAGGGTAACAAACATTCCGCAAGTCGAAGTAAATTCCACTGAGCAATATTGATTTGATTATTATAGGCATATCTTGCGTTTCTATCGATAGAGCTAAATACTTTATTTTCTTTGTATTCATCCATAAAGGCACAAGGACCAAAATCAATTGTGAAACCAGCTATAGAAAAATTATCCGTATTCATTACACCGTGAATAAATCCGAGTGCCATCCATTTTGATACAAGTTTTGCTTGAGCCTCTGCTACTGCTTGAATAAATTTTAATGATTTTAAAGATTCATCTTCAATTTCATTCAGCTCAGGATAATGTCTCTTGATTGAATAATCTAAAAGAATTTTTAATCCTTCTAAATCATTACGACTGGCAAAATATTGAAAGGTTCCCACTCTAATATGACTTGGAGCTATCCTAGTAAAAATCCCACCAGGCTCAACTTCGCTTCGGTAAACATCTTCACCTGAAGTTACTGCACATAAAGCTCTGGTTGTTGGGACACCCAGATAAAACATTGCTTCACTTACTAAGTATTCTCGAATTACTGGGCCAAGCGCCGATCTTCCATCTCCATTTCTTGAAAAACGACTTTGACCTGAACCTTTAAGTTGAATATCAAAACCATTCACTTCTCCGAGTAAATGGGCCCTTCCATCTCCTAATTGAGGTACAAAATGCCCAAACTGGTGAGCAGCATAGGCAGTTGAAATTGATTCCATTCCATCTAATATTTTTTGACCTGAAAAAATCAACGCTAATTCATCTTCACTTACCCCATCAGCATTAATGCCAAGTTCATATGCAAGCTTATAATTAAAACTAATTAGACTTGGATTTTTAAATTTCGCTGGATTCACTCTTTCAAAAAATCGCTCTGGTAGTTTAGAATAGGTATTCTTAAAATTAATCATTACACTTTTTATCAAATTTATTTCATTCCGAGTTGGGACAATGCAGTAAATACAAAAAACCTTTATCTTAAAAAGAATGCTAGTATTTCAGTATGAAGTTTATTCTTAAAAGTATCGGCTCAAGTGTATTTGGCTTCTTTGGAAGCTGGATTGGGGATTTCATCAACATGGAAACATCGCTGATGCTTGGACTTCTTCTTAGTATTGTCGGATGGTATGTCACAAAAAATTGGGTCGATAAGCAAGGATTTTAGATTCCTATCTTGCTGATTTTGTATGCTATTACAATTAGATAGAAATTTATAGCTATGTAGTTTTTTCAATAAACTTTTACTTAAAATTTTAATATTGTATAAAAGTGTATGAAAATTTTTGGCTCAATGCTATTTCTCAGTACTTTTCTATACTCAACTTTCGCAGCTGATTTATCTATTGAAATTAAGAATTACAAATCTGATCAAGGCGAAGTATTTATTGCTCTCTGGGACAATGAAAATGGCTTTCCAAATGATTATCAAACGGCTAGTGAAAATCATATCATTAAAATATCAGATAAAAATGTACTTACAATTAAGGATCTTCCTGAGGGTAAATATGCCATCGCTATTTTCCATGATCAAAATTCTGATGGAAAACTTAATACAAACAGTGTTGGAATTCCAAAAGAAGGCTTTGGTTTTAGCAATAACCCCAAGATACTATTTGGTCCCCCAAGCTTTAAAAAAGCTCAGTTTGAAATAACTTCTGTAGACAAAAAGATAGCAATTCAATTAATGCATTTCTAAATCATCCCTAAACCAAGTTGAAACAGATAAACGGGGATATTTAACAAGTTTAACTTCATGCCAAATTTTTCCTGAAAAAAAGATCACGAGACTACCTTTTTTAGGATTAATGATCTTTTCAATAATTTGCAGTGAAGCGTCTTTATAAATTACAAACTCACCCCCATCTAGGCAATCATTTAAATATAAACAACAACTAACTTGACGATGATTTTTCTGAGTAAACTGATCTAGGTGAGCTTTATAAAAATCTCCTTCCTTGTAAAAAGCAAGCTGAGATTCAAAGTGCTTTAATGAAAGATAAAAATGATTGCTAATAGAAACCATTACTTGTTCTAGTATAGAATTCAGTAATTTTAGCTCAATTGATTCATCCCAGTTGTTTATCCAGGAAATAGAGCCACTTCTGATCGTGATATTTTCTTTATCAGAGTTTTTGTTTCCAATCCCAGCATATTTAAAATGATCTTTCTTATTGGAATAGCTATTAAAAATCTCCTGGCAAATATTGTTTTCTATAAAATTTTCCATAAAGAACCAATTTTGACTCTCAAGGGTACAATTGATTTCATTTAAACTTTTGGCTGTGATATTCAAGTAAACCTTATAATGATTTTTAAGTGTAAAAATCTAGGTATGATCACAGGTGAGAAACTTGAACATTTCTGTAAAGAGACTTAGTAAGCTGAGATTATGCTTGTATATTGACTAAAGCAAGCTTTATTCCTGTTTAAAAGGAAGCTTGCCATTTAACAAAGGGAATAAATCGTTAATCTGCTCTCTCTCACTCTTTATATAACCTTCAATAGCTTTGTGTAGGGCCGGTATTTTCATTTTATGTGCACTATAAGTTTTTACGGGCCTAAAGCCTCGAGCAATTTTATGCTCCCCTTGAGCACCAGCTTCAAAAACTGAAAATCCTTTTTCAATACAAAACTCTATTCCCTGATAGTAACAAAGTTCAAAATGCAGATTGGGTACATCTTCAAAACTTCCCCAATACCTTCCATATAACCTTTCATCACTATAAAAGTAGAGAGCACCTGCAAATGCTTCTCCATTCTTTGAAGCCTGAATATAACAAATAGAATTAGATAGCCGTGAAAAAATCAATTTAAAAAAAGTCTCATTTAAATAAGGTATCGCATTCTTAAGAGAAATTGTTGATAAATAGAATTGATACATTTCTTGGGCATGCTTTACTTTAAGATCTTCCCCAGTTATTCGTTTAAATGTGATACCCTCAGAAAAAATACGTTCCTTTTTAATTTGCTTGGCTTTTTTATTTTTAAGTTTACCAAGGAACTCATCAAAGGATTTATAATTCTCATTAAAAAAATGATACTGAAAACTATCTCTTATAAGATAATCAAAAGATTTAAAGAACTTTTTTTCCTCTTCAGTTATAAAAAGAAAGTGGGATGAAGAAAAATTGTTCTTAAAGAATAATTCCTCATAACTTTTCATTAAATCTTTGGATTCACTTTTTAAAAAATGGGATGTGGTTGCTGAGGTAAAAGGAATCATCGAAGTTAACTTTGGATAATAGGCTAAATTATTTGATTCATAATAATGGGCCCAATCCCAATCAAAAATATATTCCCCATAACTGTGATTTTTAGCAAAAGTAAAAAGCAGGGATTCACCTGGTAGTTCAAGATATATGGGCTGCCAACCTGAATCAGTACCAATAACTTGGGATTCTTCTAAAGTACGGAAAAATTCAAAGCTAATAAAGGGTGAAGAGGAATTTTCAAGTTCCCTCCATCCTGAATCTATAATCTTGTTTGATAGTTTAAAATCCATTTAAGCTTAAAATAGCAGAGAAAACTTAACTCGTCGAATACTTGCTAATACCTATAATTTCAACTACACAATCTATGAATTTCAAGTACAATTAAATGAACTAACAGTTGGTATTGATGAAGACAAAAGATCTATTAAAACTATTCTTATCTTTTTCTATTCTCATTATTTTGGGAACATCTGGATATGTTTTCATAGAGAACTGGAATTTACTCGATTCTGTTTACATGACATTTATAACGTTGAGTACTGTAGGATTTAGTGAAGTCAATCCTATGAGTGATTATGGCCGAATTTTTACCATTTTTTTAATACTTGGTGGTGTTGGGCATATGGCATATTTTCTAGCACTTGTATTTAAATTTATAATCGACATGAAGTTTAAAGAATTAATAGGGAGAGGGAAAATGGTCAAAGAAATAGCAAAACTAAAAAATCATACCATTATTTGCGGTTATGGCCAAATGGGTAAACTTATAGCAAAAGAAATGAGGACACATCAAGTTCCATATCTAGTAATTGAATCGAATCCAAATCTTTCTGATGAATTAAAAAGCAATGAAAAATTTTATATCATAGGTAATGCTTCTGATGACTCCGTTTTAAATGAAGCAGGAATTATACATGCAAATGATTTAGTTACAACCGTTACAACGGATGCGGAAAACGTATTCATAACACTAACCGCAAGAGCACTAAATAATAAAATAAGAGTAATATCTAGAGTATTTGATGATTCAACAATTCCTAAACTTTTAAAAGCTGGTGCAAATAAAATAGTTTCACCATACACTCAGGCTTCTTTAAAAATTGCTCAAAGTATAATTAATCCTGCTGTTGATGATTTTTTGGAAATTATGGGGGAAGAAGGAAATACTAAATATCAACTTGCTGATATTTTAGTTGAAGAAAAAATGTTTTGTTCAGGTAAAGCGCTTAAGGACATAAAACTACGCGAACAAGAAGTACTTGTAGTAGGAATCAGAAGGCAAGATGGCGAGAGGATCTTTGCTCCCCATAAAGATGAAATCATTAAGCTTGGAGATCAATTAATTGTTATTGGAAGTAATAAGAACTTTAGTGACTTAATTTCAACACTAACTTCAGAAAATTAATTTTTTTTAAATTATTATGCTCTCCCCTTAAGCATTAATTTCCAATAAATAAAGGGGAGTAAGTAACGCTTAAAGAGATACATTGAATATCTTTCTTTTGCCTGATTAAAAGGAAAGCTTTCTGCTGGGTTACCATCGTAATCAAATTCGCAAAGCATAACTTTGTTATGTTGAGTTAATATTGGGCAAGCAGTGTAGCCATTATATTTTCTCTTAGGTTCTTCATTTTTTCTTTGGGATATCATATTCGCAAGCATAATGGGCGCTTGCTTCCTAATTGCTGCGCCTGTTTTACCTGTTGGACAGCTAGAGCAGTCTCCAAGAGAGTAAACATTTTTAAATTTAACTGACTGTAAAGTAAACTTATCCACGTCTACTTCTCCATTTGCATTAGATAAACTTGAGTTCACAATAAAACCATGTGTTTTAAAATGAGGAACTACATGTAATAAACTAAAATCTATTTCATGACTTTGTTCATTCTGATTATTTCTAAATGTTGCTTTGGAATTTTTAAAATCAATTTTTATTAATTCTTCATGATATTTAGGTGAAATATTTCGAGCAGCTACGATTTCATCTAGAACTTTTTTATACTTCTCTACCCCAAAAATACCTTGTCCCTCTTTATAGAAATATATATTAAATTTATCTCGAATGCCTTTTCTTCTTAGATAATCATCAGTCAGCCACATTATTTTTTGGGGAGCTCCACCACATTTTAAAAGACCCATTGGCATGGTAAAAATTAAATTGCCACTTTCTAGCTTCTCTACTTTTTTAAAGCAATATTCAGCTGAATCATAGTTATATACTGAACAGACACCATTTTTATTCATACTTTCTCTAAGACCCTCAACTCGTGATAAATCGGGAAGAATACCTGTCGCCACAACTAAGTTTGTATAGGTATACTCTCCAAGGTCTGTTTCAATTCTATTATTCTCAGGATCAAGTTTTGTTACAGAAGCCTGGATCCACTCCACGCCCTTAGGGATAACCTTGGACATCAACTTTCTGGTATCTTCTTTGGGAAGTTGTCCATTTCCTACCAAAGTCCACAAAGGTTGATAATAATGAAATTCTGCAGGTTCAACGATAGCAATTGAAGAAAACTCGCCACTTAACTTTGCTCTAGCAGCAACTGTAATTCCAGCTGAACCACCACCTAAAATAATTAAATCTTTCTTATTCATAACGACATTATATTCAAGCTAATCCAGTTAGACTATGACTTAGCTCATATTTATGAATTCTTAGCTATAGAGTTAAATAACTTTGTAAAAACTCAAAACACGGTTTTCTTGTTTTTGGCTTTCTATTACATGCAATTGTTTTAGAGAATCTAATTGATTTAAAGCATTGTACATTAAATCATCCCAACCCGATAAGAAAAGAATGTAAAACTTTAGTCCGTCTGCGATCATCTTCTCAAAATGTGAGATTAGTAGAGGCACATCATCTGTTCCAACTGGATCATAAAGATAATAAGCATCATAGCCAAAAAAATCGTTGGGGGTTTCTAGAAAATCTGATGCCTTAAAAGTAATATTAGTTAACCCAAAATTATTAACAAGCGAATTAGTAAAATTCACCCTGTCTTCTACGATTTCAAGACCTAAGAAATCAAGTTCCCTATCAATCTGCAAGGCCATATATAATAATGCACGTCCTGAACCAGAGCCTAAGTCACATACAGATTTAATATCAATATGTGAACTGATAAATTCAATTACTTTGTCTAAGTCATGGTAACAAGCTGTATATACAAAATACCCTTCTCCAAAAATAATGTTTCCTTCTTCTTGAATGAACTCTTTATCTTCAGGATAGAGATGAGCGACACCACTTACTCCTAATAAACGATCAAATATTAATTCTTCAAAACTTCTATCAATAAGATCTTCATTTATAATCTTTCGTGCTAGTTTTAATATTTTTTTTACTAAAGGAAAACTTAGATTATTAAAGAAAGCTTCTCTTATAACAAGTGCATCTCTTTGGTTAACCTTACAAACTTTATTAAAAAACTTGATTTGTTTTTCAAAGGGTTTTTCTAATATTTTTTCCCATTGGGTTTTTGGACTGTAAAACATAGAGGATTCTAGCACGATTTTACATAAATTCTTTAAATGATTACAATTATACATTGTTTTTTTCGATGGATATGTCCGCTATTATGTATTTTTATCGAACACGTTAATCTGTTAATATAACTTTTAAGGAGGTTACAAATGAATAGCTTTAATAAATTGTTCCCTTCCTTTTTAAAGAGTTTTTTTAATCAGGGGGGCTTTGGAAATAAATTCCATTTTATTGAACCTTAATATTTTAATTATTAAGTATCAATAAAAACCTAAGGAGTATGAGATGTTAAAAAAATTACTTTTTCTTATGACACTAACAATGTTTATGTCATGTGCAACAACAAATAAAGTTACAAACGAAGATAATAATTCAAACCCTATCTTAAGAAATTTCGATGACGTTTTTAGAGGTAGGGATTTCCGCTGATTGTCCCAAATTTTCAGTGTAATCAAAAAGAGGAGGTTTCGGCCTCCTCTTTTTTTATGTAAAATGCTTTTTAATTTTTAAAATAATCTACCTGAAAGCCAAACATTAATATTTGATTTACTGATATCAAAACTAGTTTCTCTATACATCGTGATAATTGGTTCTACAGTAAGATATTTATTGATGGTATAAGAATACATTATATTGAAACTATCATCTTTAAATGTTTCATTTTCATAATCATTATCTAATTGACCGTTAATTTGATAAAAAGTACTTAACTGATTAGAGTCAGAAAAGCTGTAAGTTACTTTCGGAGCATAGAAATAAGAAAAACGATCACTTTTATCTGTTGTTGCTTTATTATATATTTGAGCTCTACCCCATAACCACATACTTAAATTAACTTTATTATTTAACTCATAACTTATTTGATTAAATCCCCCTGGGTTAAAAATTAGTCCTTCTTCCATATGACTCTCTTGTCTGGATAAAGGAGTAATTGTATTCAAACTTCCAGAAAATCTAAATTTTCCATTTTTATACCATGTAGTATTGAACCCCATTACTGGTGAAACATATTCAAACATCTCTTCATCAGACGAAGCATTATTATTAATCACAAATCGAGGATTAAAAACAAAGCTTGTCTCTTTTGATAATCTCCACTGAAAGCTCACTTGATTCCAGGTATTGATGCTATCCTGTTTAACTTCACCATTTTCATTTACTGGATCTGAGAAATCTCCAACTGATGGCCCAGAGAAAATTGAAAAATAAGAAACTCCATCAGGAAGTAAATTGGCCATTTGGAAATTTTTACTTTTATCCAACTTTGTTGCAATTGTTTGTGCTTCAGCTGCTAGAGCTGTTAGGCATAATAAAACTAGTATTGATCTTTTCATTTTTCTCCTTCTCTTCACCCTCAATGACTATACCTTTTTATCCTATTGATTAAATTACATAATAACGTACTAATACATCGATTAAATCAATGTATTAATTGCAAATACTCTAAGACATAAAGCGTAATTAGAATTTTGTATTTAATTGACCACAGGCAGCTAGAATCTCATCACCTTTGGTCTTTCTGATAAGAGCTGGGATTTTAAAAGAATCGATAATGGATTTGAATTCTTCAACCCTACTATCTAAAGGTCTTTCATAATTTGCCCCAGGAAAGGGATTAAAAGGAATAAGGTTTAAATAAGCATTCTTACCCTTTAACATCTCTCCCGTTGCTTTTGCGTCTTCAGCAGAGTCATTAAAGTCTTTAATTAAAAGGTACTCATAGGTAACAAATCTGTTTTTCCCTTTTGGAATGTCTTCAACAAAATCAAGTACCTCATTAAGAGGATATTTTTGATTAATTGGAATAAGCTTGTTTCTTTTATCTGTAAAAGGAGAATGAAAGGAAAGAGCAATATTCACATCCGGCATCTCTTCTTTCCATCTCTTCAAACCTGGTAAATAACCGGCAGTGGAAATCGTTATTTTTTCACGTGCTAAGGAAAGGCCGTGTTGACTTAGAAAAATCTCACAAGCCTTTTTAACGGCATCAAAATTATGTAGAGGCTCGCCTTGTCCCATGAATACAATATTTAATATTTTATCATCATCGGGTCTATTTTCTGTTAGCCAAATTTGCGCCTTTAAAAATTGCCCTATAATTTCACTACAATCTAAATGCCTAGAAAGACCTTGAGTACCAGTATAACAAAAACTGCAGTTCATGGCACAGCCTACTTGAGAAGAAAGACAGATACTATATTTTTGATTAAAAGGGATTAAAACTGTTTCAACTTTTTTTCCACACTTTAATTTAAAAAGAAATTTTACAGTCTTATCTGTTGATTCTTGAATGGTATCTATTTCTGGAAGGTCAAAATTTACATTTTCTGCAATAAATTCAATAGTCTTTTTAGCTAAATTTTCTAGGCAAGCTTCACTTTTTCTTTTTTTGTAATGCCAGTTATATAAAAGACTTGCTCCTGATACAGGTAGTCCCTTTTCAGTAAATAAAGACTGAAGATCACTAAAGCTATATTGATAAAATGAATTTTTCATTGATTTCCTAATTATAGAGGGTATAGCAAATATAAGTATATTCGACAAGCTGTGCTAGGTGCCAGTAGACTTTAGTGGAAACACCGTCTCCAAGATAGTCAGCTGGCACTTAATTCAGTATGTAACTTAAGGGCGAGATTTCCCGCTTCTGATCTAACTAGATAAGCCGGTTTTTCAACACTACCATTTCTTTTGATTATTTTTTCTTTGAGAGTTTTTTCAATGGGGCCGAGATGAATTTCAAGAATTTCGCCAAAAATTTCTCTTCCCATCCATTTCCAAAAAACTTTTTGACCTTTATTATACGAATTCATGAGTGCCCTCTAGAATTCAAGAATATATTAAACTTTTAATTTATTAAATGATATTTGCTTAGACAGATCTTTTGCAGCTTAAGAATGCTGTCGCCAGCGACTATATTGGAAGCGACGCTTTTCCCCTCTCTATAATAAAAAACAAATAATTTTAAAGCATTAACTACTACTATCTTTCCCAAAAATTGCATTTACAAAAATGCTCTATAAAGGAGTCCACTTTTGTATTTAACTTAGGAGAACCATGCCGCGCAAACCACTCATTAGAAATTCAATTTATCCTTATCATGTAACTTCGAGATCAAATAATAAAGAATGGTTTGATCTACCTATGCCCCAAGTATGGGAAATATGTCAAAACGCCCTAAAGCATGCCAACAGTAAATACCCAGTGGATATTATCAGTTTCGTACTTATGAGTAATCATTATCACCTACTCATTAAAACACCTGAAGAAAATCTCGATCTTTTTATGTATGAATTTAATAAAATGATTAGTCTTTCTATCAGAATTAAAAGTGATCGTATCAATAGAATTTTTGGCGGAAGATACAAATGGTGCATGATTCAATCTCAAAAATATTTTGCCAATTGCTATCGCTATGTTTACCAAAATCCACTTCGAGCAAACCTAGTTGAGCAATGTGAAGACTATCCCTTTAGTACTTTGTACTACAAGCATAAAAATAAAAACTTTTCAGTACAGCTCTTTGATAAGCTGGGTTTTGTAGATGAATACAAAACCCAATGGTTAAATCAATATATAGATGAAAGAGAGTTAACAGCAGTAAAAAGGGGTTTACGAAATACTATTTTAACAAAACTAAAAGATCCAATGACAGATTATTTACTCTAGAAGTGCCACTAGACTTTAGTGGAAGCGCTGCCTCCACGCTAGTCTGCTGGCACCTATTCACAATCGTGAGTATGCCCATCTACTTGATGGTGATTATGTTCATCGTGCTTGTAATCTTCATGATCGTCATGCTTAGTGGACTTATGCCCACATCCTTTTTTATGTTTATGCTTATGATCCTTATGGTGTTCATGGTGATGTGTGTGATGTCCATGTTCTTTATGTTCAAAATGTGAATCTTCATCATTATGTTTGTGATCTTCAGAGCTTTTTCCACTCATTGCATAAACTGATAAAGATAAACTCATTAATAAGACAAAAATAATTGATTTCACTCACGCTCCCTTAAAATATTAATACTTATATTATAAAAGCTTTTAAGTGAGCGTGTATACGACGGCATAAAATACCCTTAGATTTTATCTGCTCAATAAGATTCGTTTTTAAAGTATCAATAAAAATCAGTCTCAATATCATTAAGCCAATACCTAAAAAGGTCTATCATCTACAAGTATTTCACTGATATATATAAAAGGTATCAAAATATTTATTTTTCTAGAAGCTTATCAATTTCTTTTAATATCTTGTCGGCCTCAAAGTGTAGTTCAGAGTATTTTTTAATATCACCATTTCTTTGAGCATCAACTGCCTCTTTTAACAAACGCTCGTATTCTTTTTGGAGCTTTTCTTCAGGCTTACTGGATAAAAAACCAAACATATATCCCTCTTTTTTATGATTATCATACACTATTTAAGTCATTATTCTAACCTACAATTGTTAGACATAATACATATCTACATAAATATTTATGAATTCGCATTCCCATGATAGCTTGCTGCCACTACTTTAAGGTAACACGTTTTGAACTTCAAATTCTTTGTATTTAGTATGAATGATTTTATCTTGAACTATATCTTTATTTAGAAACTTAGGAATAGCTAAATTATTTGTCTCACAATACTTCACATAATATTCTTTTTTACTGGGGTGATTAATATTAGTAGCATTTATTATTGGATATTTTTTTTCTTTGGCCACATTGATAATTTTCACTAAATCATCAATGTGAATTAGATTAACAGAAGAAGCACCGTTGATATCTAGAGTCCTACCTGCCATGTATTTTCCTGGATGAAAGTTATCACTGTATAAGCCTGAAGGTCTAATAATAGCCACATCTAAGTCTGAATTTAAAAGTAACTGTTCACACTCTCTTAGAAGTTTTCCTGAAGAAGTTTCAGGAAGGGCTTCGGTATCTTCATCGACTTCTCCTTGATTCCCGTAAACTGATGTTGAGCTAATAAAAATGAACTTCTTAGTTTTGATTGAGGATAAAAATCTCTTAAAATATGTTATATCTTTAATCGTAGATGGAGTTAAGTTAAATAAAACAACATCACTATTTTCAAGCGCATTTGGTATAGAGTCACACTGAAAGTTGTATTGAACCTCTCCATCTAAACTCTTGGCATGAGTACAATACGTTCCTAATACTTGATGATGATTAACTACAGAATGATAGAAGGCTTGTCCCAACCTTCCAAGTGAAATGATGATATATTTTTTCATGTTTTTCTCAAATGGTGCCACTAGACTTTAGTGGAAGCACCGTCTCCAATATAGTCTACTGGCACCTTATTTTAAAGCTTTACAGGCTATAAATCAACTTAGACAATACCTCTTTAAACTAAATAAACCATGAGATGAAAATGAAATATTTAATTCTACTTTTACTTTTATCAAACGCACACGCTAGCTTAACTCTTCAAGTTGAATCAGGCTTAGTTTGGCAACAAAGAAATGATGCAAAGATACCTCCTAAGACAGGAAATCAACTCGAGTTTGATCAGTTTGACTCTGGCCCATTTACTCAAAAACGTTTGGAGCTTCATTATCAGGGCCCACAAAAGCATGGAATTAGAATTATTTACGCTCCGTTTAGTATTGAAGTTTCAGGTAAATCAAAAAAAGATATCGTTTTTGATGGTAGTACATTCTTAAAAAATGAAGATATAGATATAACCTATCAATTTAACTCCTACCGAATTGGTTATGTATACTCTCTTTCTACAAATCTAAAAATTGGACTAACATTAAAGCAAAGAGATGCACTGATTCGTTTTGAACAAGGCTCACTAAAAGAAGAATACGATAATATTGGACTCGTTCCACTTTTCTATTTTTCATATGAGACGAATTTATCAGATGGCTGGCAATTCTATACTGATGCGGATTTTGCAGCAGCCTCACAAGGCAGGGCGATTGATCTGACTCTAAAGTTTAGAAAATCGTTAACAAAAAATACTAAAGCAAGTATTGGATCTCGCTCGCTTGATGGTGGAGCAGATAATGAAAAAGTTTATACCTATAGCCAATTTCATTATCTTGTTGTCGATTTACAATTAACGTATTAGTGCCACTAGACTTTAGTGGATGCACCGTCTCCACGCTAGTCTGCTGGCACCTTTAAAAAATTAGGATAACAAATGGCACTTAGTGCATCTATTTATAAATTAAATATTTTCATCTCCAATGTTGATCTTAATTTTTATCAAGAGTTTGACCTGACAATGGCCAAGCATCCGTCTGAAAATGAAGATCGTATGATGTATCGTCTATTAGCCTTTATACATAATGCTCATGATGCCGACTTAAAATTCACACAGGGATTAGGTAACGTAGAAGAACCCGAATTATGGCAAACCAGTTTAACTGGAGAGATAATACATTGGATAGAACTTGGCCTTCCAGATGAAAAAAGAATTAAACAAGCGGCTGGGAAATCAAAAAAAGTTAGTATTTATACTTATCATAAAAAGAAAGCTGAAGATTGGTTGCCAAAAATCCAAGAAAAATTTAGTGAAAATGATAAAGTTAATATTTTCAATCTTGAAATTACTGAAGATGGCCCACTAGAAAAGCTTGTAGAAAAATCTATGAAGCTTACTTGTATCATCGAAGATTCAATCATGTATTTGGCCAATGATGATCAAAGAGTTGTCATTCAAGTTGGCCAAGTTGGTGCCACTAGACTTTAGTGGAAGCACCGTCTCCACGATAGTCTGCTGGCACCTACATAATTTTCATATCGTAAGTAAGTTTTACGTTGTTTGTATTAATATCCCAAAAAAGAAAAGCTTGATCACTATGAATAGAAATTTTCGTTCTTTTAGCACTCCCCTTTGTTTTCATTTGCTGAATAAGGTCTGCAGTTAAGATTATCCTAAAACGACTAATATCACTTGAATCAGCAAAAAAGGATACTTGTCCGCCATCATTCTCACAGATTTCGATTTCTGAAATTGGAAGAATAAACTTCATAGATGCTGATTTACCTTTTTTAATTTCTGGAGTTTCTACTGATGATAATAATGTTCTATAATTATACTCATTTTTACAGTATAAATAAAAATCAGTCTCAATATCATTAAAGCCAATCCCTAAAAAGGTCTTATCATCTACATTATCCTCAATCGCAGAAATAGTATAAATAATTTCAATATTTTTACCTTCAAGGAGTGTACTAAGTGGTTTTTTAGTTTTTGGCTTATGTTTAATCTGATCGTTACCTATTTTTACTTCAACATTAACATTGTTGTTGTTTTGTCCAAAAACATTTAATGCGATAATAAAAAGTGAAATTGTTAGGATTGTTTTTTTCATATTGCTTCTCCTTTTTATGTAAAAAGTCTTATAAAAATTCTTTATTGATAAGACTATACAGCAAATTTGGAGAAAGCTGCCCTGCCGGTTATATATATGATTCACTTAAATGAATCATGTATTTATTACATTAATTCGACCTCTTCTTATCAGTATATCCCCCATGCTCACCCAGGTTGAGGCCATGAACTTCTCCATTTTGTAGACTAATTACCAATAAATGAAGAAATTTTCTGAGCAGTTTCAAATGCACTCAATTTTTCATTATTTATTTTCAAGTAGTTTTTATAGTAAAAAGAGTCGTCAATAGTAAGATTCATTTTATACTTTTCATCACAAGTTATTAAATTATTATCAGACCATTCTAAATTTCTCTTGGAAGGCTTTTCTAATAGGCGATCTTCTCCCTTATTTCTAATTAATCTTTCTTTTTGAGATGACTCAAGTTCTATATAGAAAGACTCACCTCCAACATCATGAAATATTGAAGTCAAAGAATCTATAAATTTTTTCTCACTTTCTTGATTGAAATCCCATACAAATGTAAATATCAAACCAGGAAGGTCACTCTTTGCAACTTCTTCTAAGATTTGTCTTCGAAAGTTTCCTGTTAACTTATTAAATTCTTTTGAGCCAAATTCAAAGAAAGGCAAAACTATTTCAATGGTCATATGGTTATGAAATAACTTTAAACCTGATATTTTTTCTAATTCTCTCCCCACTGTCATTTTTCCGACTGCTGGAGGTCCAAATAATATTACTAATTTCTTTTTCATTTAAGAATTATAACTTTATTTTAATTGCTAGACAAGTTTGTGCCAGCAGACTTTAGTTGAAGCACCGTCTCCACGCTAGTCTGCTGGCACGGTTATTAGTTAACTTTACCGCTTAATTCAGAACCTGCTTTAAATCTAACTACATTTTTAGCAGCGATTTTAATTTCTTTACCTGTTTGTGGATTGCGACCAGTTACAGCTGCATTTCTAGGTATTGCAAATGATCCCAGTTCAGCTAATCTTATAACATCATTTTTACCTATTACATTTGAAGCTGTATTGCTAAATGATTCCATCGCTTTTAAAACCGTTACATGTCCTCTATGATCTACTGCTTTTAAAACTGTCACATGTCCTCTATGATCTACCGCTTTAAGTTCAGTTACCTGCCCATCTTCGCTATGAGCTTTAAGTACAGTTACATGACCTCTATGATCTACAGCTTTTAATACTGTAACATGTCCATCTTTTTTAGAACTTGCTTTTAGAACTGTTACATGACCATCTAGAATTGAATCTTGAGCATAAAAAAGAATTTGCATCATAATAAATTGTTCTTGAGTAAGTCCTAAGTTTTCACTTTTTTCGTCAATATAAAATTTTTCTTGTTCTAAAGATTGAGTTAACAAAGCTCCAGTTGAACTTTGCATAATTTTAGATGATGATTGTTGAACAACATGTGCAAGCTCATGACCTATTAGATGATTTGAAACTGCACCTTGTAAATATTCATTTAATTCTTGTGCTATTTTAACTTTTTCTTCTCTATCAGATGAAACCATGTCTGTTGGAGAAAGCTTTGTAAAGATTTCTGAAAATGATTCAGCATAATAAGACATTGAAGAGAAATAACCACCATCCTCAAATGTTGGCATTTCACCCTTATCACCTTTTTCTTTATACAATGGATTTAAACTTCTAGATACTTCTTCTGCATTGAATTGTAGAACTGTACTCCAAAAACTTTTAAAATATTGATGATAAGAACTCACTGTTAATTTTTTATCTGGATTAAATGTAGGAGAAGTACCATCTGATGAAATAGTTCCAAATCCTAATATAGAAATTTTTTCTTTTTGTTTAACTGTATAGGCAGTTGTTGAAATATATGCTTCTAAAGCACGCTTTGAATCAGCTTTACTAAGTCCTGCATCTTTAGCTATTGCATCTATCAATTCGGCCTTGTTCATTGCAAATATGTTAAAAGATGATAATAACGTTGTTACTAATAATAACCCTTTAATTAACTTCATTCCCTTCCCCTATGTTTAATTTATTGATACTAGGGTAGAAGCAATCTAGGGGCCAAAAAAGTAAGTATAACTAGTTATTATTTGATCTATTTTTTTAGGTAAAAACGACAGGCTAATCGAATAACTGTCTATAAATTAGACACTTAAACGTGCCACTAGACTTTAGTGGAAGCAACGTCTCCTTGAAAGTCTGCTGGCACCAATTGAATTAAATCTTCAGCTAAGGGAGCTTCAAAAATTAAATTCATTTCAAGCAAGTGTATCTGATGGCAATGAAGGGCCTGACGAATATGCTCTTTGCAAGGTGGTTTAATATACCAACATTCTCCAACTACTGGATGTCCTCGATGGCTTAAATGAATTCGTATCTGGTGGGTGCGCCCACTAAAAATCTGCGCTCGTATGAAAGTATGCTTCACACCTCTTTTGATTACAGTAAATTTACTATGGGCGCTTTTGCCATTTGGATGAATTCCAAGACTATGATCATCAATCATACCAATTGATCCAAACTCTTCGCATTCATCCCATTCGGGGGAACCATGAACGATTGCTAAGTAGACTTTATTAGAATTTCTTTGTTCTAAAGATTTTTTATATATGGGAACCAATTTTTTTTGTTTTACAAAAATATTTACCCCAGTTGTATCCGCATCAAGCTGATGAATGGCCCAAACCATCGCCCTCTGCCGCTTTATTAAGCAAAACTGTAAACAGTCCTCATCATCAAGTGAGCGTCCGCTTGAGGGCATATTATAGGGCTTGTTAACTACAATTAATTCTTCATCTTCATAAATAATACGTTCTTCAAGATCTTTAATCATTAGGGGAATCAAATTTTAAAGTTTTAAGCATTCGCTTAAACTCCGAAGAAGGAGTTGCCTTAATATGTAATTGCTCTTTAGTATAAGGATGGATGAATTCAAGTGTTGAGGCGTGCAGTAACATACTACTCATTTCCCATTTTTCTTTAAAAAGTTTATTTTGCTTACTACACCCATGTGGTCTGTCGCCAATGATGGGATGAAAAATATGGGCAAAGTGTTTGCGCAGTTGATGCATCCTTCCTGTTATGGGTTTGGCCTCTACTAAAGAGTATCTGGAAGTATTATGTTTACCTAAAGGTATTTCTATTTCCGAATGGGCCAAGGTTTTATAATTCGTTTGGGCTTCTTTAAGCCTTCCGTTTTCACTTCTAAGTGGGTAGTCAATCAGCCCTGAAAATTCTGTATGTCCACGGAGTATGCTTAAATATGTCTTCTCGATTTCATGAGCTTCAAATAAACTGCGTATCTTAACCAATGCCTCTTTACTGAGTGCAAATAACAAAACTCCACTGGTCTTTCGATCTATTCGATGGGCAGGAAATACACGTTGACCAAGCTGATCTCGAAGTCTTTGAATGGCAAATTCGTTGGCAAAGCTTGCCAACTTTGAGTTATGTACCATGAGGCCATGGGGCTTGTTGATGGCGACATAGTATTCATCTTTAAATAGAATTTCTAAAGTTTCTTCAGAGTTATTCATTAATGAAATTTACCAGAAGATAGTCAAAGGTGCCAGCAGACTTTAGTGGAAGCACCGTATCCATGAAAGTCTGCTGGCACTATTTTTCTATTTTTTATAAAGATATCTAAGAGACTGGACGTCTCCAGAACTTAAGATAGGTTTAATTGTGATTTGCTTATCTTCAAGAAGAAGCGAAGGGGGTGCGTGAGTTATATGTTTACTATATCTCTCCCCTGCATCTAGAAGCTGATCTAGTGAAAAATATAATCCATATTTATTTGTGATTCCTAAAAACGCATAGCTCATTACGGAAAATGGATTGTACTGATCTACCTTTTCCATCGTTTTCTCATCAAAAAGCCAGTTTCCATGTTCTTCTATATAATCTTCATGGTTAAGACCTGCTAGATGTCCAAACTCATGAAGTGCATTTAGTTTAATTCTCGTTTCAAAATCAACTCCACTATTCCATGAATTCCACTTACGAGCTCCCACAGTGACACTAAAACCTATAGAAGAAAAACCATTCTCTCTTTTTATTCTACAGTCTCCTACACTTGATCCAGCACCAAAATTTTGAACTCTATCAAAAGAGGAACGGATCATTATAACTGCATCGTATTGTTTTTCTAGATCTTTTTTAGGGCATTTATGCCAACCAGAAAATTGGATCCCTACATTTTCGATAGTGTAATTTTTTTCAATAGTAGATTGAATTATTTTTTTGATTTTACCAACATTAGCAAAAGCAGCTGCAACTTGATTAGTTCTAAATTTAGTTAGTTCACCACCACAATTATTAAACTCTAATCCAGCACTGGCCCAGCAAACGCGAATATCTGACTGTTGCCATTTAGTTGCAGGAGTTACTACACCAGAAAATACAGGAGAGTTTAAAACAATTATGATTAAAAAAAGCAATAATTTCATTGATTTACTTCTAATATATACTTGAATGCTCTTCAACAGAAAAGACCTAGATTGAAAATTCTATAGGTTTAGTGAAACAACTTATCTGAACCCTTTTCAAGTTGCTCTAGTTTGTTAGTTAATGATTCATCTGATGCTAGTAAATGCCTCATTTAAATGAATGTCCTCACAATTGAAATATTCACCCTAGTGGCGATATTACTATTCAAGACTCCTGACAGTGCAACAATCCCATATTCAGTAAATACAGATGGAAGATATTTTCTCCCCTTTGTTGCATTTTTTAAGGTTCCAAATTGGAACCTTAAATCTTCATATTCTTTTTTAGACAATTTAAACATAAAATCACTAGGTGTAATTTCTGACAATGCTTCCTCCAGCAGTTTTGAGGAATTACTAAAAAATTATTCTTAAAACAATATTGAACACGTTTAATGTATTCATTTTTCACAAATGAAATTGAGATTTATAAAAGGAAGCACCGTCTCCTTGAAAGTCTGCTGGCACCTATTTGAGATAGCGCCTTAAAATTAAATAGTAGTGATAATCATTTACAAAAACCTTATCACCCGGATCCTTACACATTATGGATGTTTGATCGCAACCTCTAACCCATTTATCCGTTTTTAATTCATTGTATTTTTTATCTGAATTTAATTTTTTTTCAACAAATCCAGCAACTACACCCAATGGGAATTTAGGTAAGCTATACTCATCTTCAAGTCCCAACATGTGGCCTACTTCGTGAGCGTATGTTTTTAGAGATGAAGTGAAATCAAAATCCGTGGTGAGTTGCTTATCTGTTATATGAATATTGTCTGTTACAAACCAAGTCCACTTAGAGTTATATTTAAGTGGCGCCAAACTTTGAACAACATTTATTGAAAAATTCGCTTGATTTTGGTCTTCTACCCTTTGGAATTTAAATCGAATATTATGCTCATTTGAATTCCAAACCGAATTAACTTCTTCAAGTATTTTATCAAAAATTCTTTTCTGGTGTTTATCCCTTACAGAAACTGAATGATTCATAAGCTTAGAACCTCTCCAGAGCTTCCATCGTTTCACATATATATTTACAGAAATATCATAACCATTAAGCTCATTTCTCTTTATATCATAACTATATTTTTGAGGGACGAATCCCATATAATTCATTTTACCCTCAATTCTTTTCGATCCTTGATCTTTAGCGAATAAAATATCATTCCAACTTGGTGAATACTCTTGAAATTTTTTATCGTGTTTAAAATTTTTTAGAAGCGCCAAGCAATCGATATGCTCTTTTAGTCCCTCAGGTGGCGTTACTTCTACAGCTTCATTATAAAGTTGCTTAATAACCTCTCTACGAGTTTTTAAACAAGAACCATCACTTGAAGTTGGAATATTATTTTGAATAGCTAGATTCTTAAAGAGATCTTTATCAAAGGCAAACGTTTGCCCTAGGGTAGAAATCAAAAAGATAAAGCTTAGAAGTATTTTCATAGTTATTATAGAGCAAGTTTAGGGCCATAAAACTAAAGAAAAATAGTGTAAATTCAGATGATTACATACCTACGTAATCAACAGTGACTAAGCTTTATACAGGTAATCGTGCCAGGAGTCTTTAGTGGAAGCACCGTCTCCAAAATAGTCTGCTGGCACCTCTACAATTCTTGACACTGCTCCATATAGGATTTATCTTTAGTGATTTTTTTGCAAAGTGATTTATCTTTCATCAAATCGGCCATCTTTAACCAACATCGTTCCTTACCACTTGTTTCTGCCTCCGAATAATTCTCACAAAAAGAAGGGTCCCTGTATCGAATGGCATACTCATAATAACAGTTCCACCGGAGGGCATAAATCTCAGCAGGTAGCTTATTACATAGGGCTTTGTTCTCTGGACGATGGGAATTTTTAAACCGATCTAGGCAATAATATTTCCCCATAGGCGTCTTCATTTTCATACAACCTTCGTCTGTTTTATGTTGCTGGGAAAATGCCATGAAACATTGCTCTGGTTGTTTTTTTTCACAGCTAGACTCACTTTCAATTGACAATATTCCGGTTGAGCTGTCCTTAGCATTAGTCATAACAGTATAATCGCAAGGCATATGTGAATTGCAGTTTATATTAAATGTTGGATGTGGTGGTGTATAACCACTCCCACAATTAAATCCAGGAACAGCACATTTAGTACCTGGGTTAGTTCCGACCTCTACTGAAAAGTATGATCCCTTGAGGTGATAAGTATTCCCTGCTTGAAAAGACACTTGCTCTGAAAGAGATACTTCAATGATCTTAGCGAAGCTGTTGCTAATATTGACGAGTAGGCCCAGTAATAAAGCAGTGAAATAAAAATTCATATAATTCCTCTTGCTATAAATTGTTTACCCTACTGGAGTAATTGTCAATTTTTCCAATCGTGCCAGCAGACTTTAGTGGAAGCACCGTCTCCTTGAAAGTCTGCTGGCACCTATTTATCTAATACCAGAAACCATAAGAGCAAAAATCCCAAATATGACCGCTAATCCGCCCAAAAAATATCCTATAACGATAAGAGCTGGTACTCCCCAGATTAAAAATGGAATTCCTACCCATATTGCTAAAGTTACGATAACAGTTAATGCTACTTCACCAGCTTCACTTGATTTTTCAAAGTTTACTTTAACGCTCTCTAAGTATTCTAGATGAGTACTATAACGGTCATATTCCATAAGTGCTTCATCTCCAATTCTCTGAATTCCCTCAGCGTCGTTTAGAGCAAACATTACTTGATCAATATTTTCTTCAGTTACGAGTGGGATCTCAATTTTGGGATTAACTTTTTTTAGTTTTATTATTTTCCTGTTAATCGCCTTAAGCTTTCCATGTCTAGAAAGTTTATTCATTTTGCTTATAATTCTTTTTTGTTTTTTTTCTACATGATCGAGATTTCTTTGAATTTTTCTTCTTACATTTTCTTTTGAGGTTGGATTCTTTTTTTCACTAGCTATAAGCTTATCTATATTTTGGATAAATTCTTTTTTCTGCATCTCTACATTATTGACCTCTGGTCCCTTTGCGAATGCATAAGCATTAAAATTAAATATTAAAACTAAACAAAATGTAACAACTCTTCTCATAATACTCTCCTAGTTAATTTCTAATGAGTTCTTCTACAGATTTAATTAACGACGTGCATTGATATTTATCAAGTGTGACAGAGTTTATAATCTAGCTAGCTAACACCTTGGAATTTAACTATTGAAGGTCTATAATATTTTCATGAATAAAAACGATCTAATAAAGCATTATCAAATGGAGCCCCACCCTGAAGGCGGCTATTTTAAAGAAACCTATAGAAGTGAGATTGAAATAGATTCAGCTCAAGGTATTCGAAATAGCTCTACTGCTATTCACTTTCTCATTACAGATAAATCAATAAGCCATCTACATAGACTTAAATCTGATGAAGGATGGCATTTTCATTTAGGCTCTCCCTTAAGACTTATTGAAATTGCACCTAATGGAAAACTCATTGAAACTATTATTGGCCCTGACATTAGTAAGGGGCAAAAGCTTCAACACTTTGTTCCTGCAGGAAATTGGTTTGCAAGTACCTCTCTTGGCGAGTTTTCATTCGTTGGCTGCACAGTCTCACCTGGCTTTGACTTTAACGACTTTGTAATGGGAAAAAAAGCTGAGCTCTCAAAGATTTATCCAGAACACAGCGGAGTATTTGAAAGGTATTGTTTAGATTGATTGGCAGAAGTGAAACGACTCCAAGTATTTTAAATTGTCTTAAAAGTCGTAAGAAAAATAGTTAAGCTGAAAATCAACAATGTTAAAGCTGGCAACATTTTATTCACAGGGTTTTTTATACGTAAATGAGTAAAAAGTGCAGCAATCATAAGACAGACAATACCACCTGAACCAATTTGCACTATGAGATAATTATCATTTAGTAGCATAATCACAAAACTTACTTTAAGAACACCAACTAAGTCTCTTAGCCAATCTGGTAAATTATATTGCTTAAACTCAGCGACAATATTTTCATAGCGCACTACCCATACAAATAGAACGGAAGACAATACTATAATCTTCGGTTTTGGCGGTTTTGGTGCCACTAGACTTTAGTGGAAGCACCGTCTCCTTGAAAGTCTACTGGTACCAAATTCAAATTCATTATCAAAACTATTTTTCATATTCTATAGTTTATGATTTGAAGTCATAGTTTATTTCATTTTTGAAAATACAACTGTCAATCGAGATCATTTTCCGACGAATGGTGGAGGTTTGAATCTAATCAATTATTTTTCTAGTTTTTTTAAAGGTCAATGATTCTGGAAAATTAAAACTTCCGCATGAATCCAAACTTTAACAAATGAAAAGATTACTTTAGCCCTACTTTGTTCCTGTCCTTAGGAAGAAGCGGGATATTTCCCTCCAGACTATCTAATCTTTCAAACACGATACGAAACAACTTATCTGAGCCCTTTTCCAACTGCTCCAATTTGTTAGTTAATGATTCTTCAGAAGCTAGCAACTTTCTCATTTTAACAAATATCCTTACTATCGAAATATTAACCTGAATTGCCTTTTGACTACGAAGAACACTGGAAAGCATGGTCACTCCTTGCTCAGTAAAAACAAATGGTTGCACCCTTAAACCCATCTTAGAATAATTGGAGGTGCCAAATTGGTACCTCCAATTCTCTAATTCTTCTTTAGCTAGTTCGAACATAAAGTCATCTGGAAAACGTTCAATATTACGTCTAACTGCCCGCTTGAGCATCTTCGTTTCGACCTCGTAAAGTTCTGCCAAATCGCTATCAAGCATGACCTTCTGGCCTCTAATAATATAGATCATTCGTTCTATTCTGTTTACTGTAATTTCAGACATTTATTTCCTCCAAATTAATCTTGGAGTATTATCAAAACTATTTTTCATATTCTATAGTTTATGATTTGAAGTCATAGTTTATTTCATTTTTGAAAGTACAACTGTCAATCGAGGTCATTTTCCGACGAATGGTGGAGGTCTCATAACTAAATTCAATTGTTAATGTGATTCTTGGAAGTACTACAGATTACTACAATAAGCTATTTTTCACGATACTTTTTGAATATTGAAATAAACTTTTTTGTAGTCATTTTCTTTAATTCTTTTTCTAGCAATTTCTCTAGGTCATCATTTACTGATTTAATTTTATAACAGCAACCAGAAGCACCAGAGCAAACTCCTGTTTTCAAAATTTTATCAGCAAATTTATGACGGTAAACTTTATCATTAAAAATTGAGATTAAATTTAAAGATATATAAGACTTTCTATTGGTTAGTGCTGCATACATCAGGGGTCTTTTTGTGTAAGCATCTGGATAGTATTTGAGTGGAAGTCGATAAATCAACTGATCATCCTCAAAAGCTTCTGAAATTTCTCTAGGTTTATTATCTTTAAGAATTTTTCTTAACCTTTTTAAGTCTTTTTTTCTCTCCGAAGGTAAATCTTTAATTGACTCAGTAAAACTTGTGGCCATATTGTTCCTTTATAATAATTTAGCAAGGAACCGATGACTCGACAAACTGTAGTAACGGCCGTAATGAATAAATATCTACTCGTATATATATGCCGAATAACAAAACAAGAAGTTAGCTAGCAGTCCGTCTTTTTAGCAAGTGACCAACCTTGAAGTTTAGCCTAGTTCTCTATAGTGACGTTCTCAACTCGCCTGACCCTCCTCAGTGATAGCATTGAGAAAATGCACACTTTATCTTTA
The DNA here is from genome assembly GCA_964352945.1 of uncultured Bacteriovoracaceae bacterium. Lineage (GTDB taxonomy): Bacteria > Bdellovibrionota > Bacteriovoracia > Bacteriovoracales > Bacteriovoracaceae > CAYGTU01. The sequence continues at coordinate 15,100 of CAYGTU010000002.1, read as the reverse complement.
CGGTCTGTAGTTTAGATTTATTATGATAGAAAGCGAATGCCAAATAATTTATAAATTCTTAAGGAAGCCTAGCTTTCTATGGCGAAGCTTTGTCTTACGAGTAGCCGTTAGTCTATCTAGTGAATCATTTATTTTGCGCAAGCATATTTTTAAAACCGGAAACGCGCTACATTTTTCAAAATACCATATCTTGTTTTTGCGTTGATATCTTTTATATAAATATCCCATTCGCCACTTTTGATAAAACAACGATCTTCATGTGCACTATTGGCTTCACCTACTCTCATACTCGATTCAGAACCAGAGTAAGTATGTCTATTTATTAATTTCACAGAAATTTCTGAGTTAGAAGCCCTACCATCAAGGGAATAGAATAAATTGTGATATCCATCAATGGTCTTTTCATTAAAATCGAATTTCACATAAGTACTTGTTGGGTATATATTAATTTTTGCTAGCTCTTGTTTCATTGATAATTCAATTGCATTTGTAAAGTGGATTCTAGCTCTTTCTTGAATCTCCTTATCTTGCACAAATTTCACAGCGCATTTACCCATATTCTCTCTTTTCTCAAACTCAGAAAGAGTATTCAATTTATTTAATGCGCCTTCAATTCCATTCTTTATTGAATAAAAGGAATTTCTTGAAATGTTTTTTCTCATTCCTAGGTTTTTTGGATCAAGTAAAGTATTAAGATTTTCGAGAAATCTTTTTGGTGTTAAAGTACCAACAAGTCCTTTTCCAATCAAAAAAGGAACTACTATAGGAAGTTTTACAGCATCTACACTCAACATTACTAATGAACAACCTGAAAATGCCAATAAACCTGCTAAATCGGCCATCCAAAAACCAGATATATCTCCACAAACAAGAGATGTAGTGAAAATTATCTCCTTATTATTTCTTTTTCTATAACGCCTAAGACTCTTACTTGCGATTTTTTTATATTTATCTACATTTATTGTTCTAAAGGTAGCTGATTTTCCATCTTTATATTTAAGCCTCATTCGTGAACAGGACTCATCTTCAAAAACTTCTATGCACTGAAATTCTAAAAAATTATCTTTATAAGTTAACGTGCCACCCATTGTAAATGGCACATCAGCTTTGGCCGATAATAAATTAAACGCAATTAAAAGTAATACTAAGTATTTCATATTATCCCTTTGATTTTTTATTATAAATTAATTTATTTCATTTCGTTTAATGATAGGGATTAAAATCTGAAGATTGACTTATATTCATTCACTATTTGACTTATATCAAATTCGAAATGTGCTGTTCTAACGCAACGTTCACAAGATAGTCTGCTGGCACCTATTTCCAGCTTCTTTTGCAGGAGATGAATTCCAAGTCGTTGGAAATAAGGTTTTGTATAAAGAGTTTTTGGTGGAGGTGGTCAAGGCCCTATAACTATCTTATTTTGCTGACTGTATTTTCTAATAGACTACAGATTACTACAATTCATAGATTTTTAAATTATCATAAAGCCCATTACCCTGAAGCATATGACGAAAACCTACTTTACCATTGTGATAGACATTTTCCTTGTCTTTATGTTCGATGACTACTTCCCCATCAACACTAAAAGTAATATGACTACCTTGCTTGATCAGCTCAATTTTCAGCCACTTCTTACTATTCATTGCTGCAACATCTTCCCCTGAACTAGCAAGCTTAAATCCACTATTCTTTCTCAAGTTAGACATACCTCTAACAACGCCATAGTTTTTTGCATGATAAGAAATATGGTAATTATTTATATCACCATTTACATATTGACTGAACTTTCCATTTCTGGACTTAAGTGAAGAATCGAAAATGTCTTTACCATTCTTACTTTTTGCATTGAAAAATAGAATAAACAACCCTATCTCTGACTCACTTTTAAAGTCATAAGTAAGTTTATAGTTTTTAGGGAGTTCAGATTTATTCCAAAAAACAATATGACCATAAGAAGAAGATTTACCACTAAGCCATTTCAGATTCTTAATCTTTTTATCAAGCTTTCTTTTCTTTATAATCCCTGTTTGTGTATTTCGATGCTGTAAGTAATATTTATGAGTTTTTTTCCAAAAAATTGACTTTAAAGAGAGTGCTCCCTCCTTAATCTTCACTTTCCCATTGCCCTCTAGCTTCCAGTCTCTAAGAGATTCAACTGAGTCAAAATTATTTTGATAAACTAAGACTTCACCAAAAGATGAGGTAGAGATTATAAGGAGTAAAAATATAGTTTTCATACTAAGCACTATATAAACGGCTTAGAAGATTGTCTAGCATCACAAGACTTGTGATGGTGGTGGTTACCATACGCGTGACGAACACTTTACAGGTCTGCATCAAGTAACTGTTTTCTTTATACATTTCCTCTCTTTCCCATCGGAAAATCTACAAACTTTGCGGAAACTATATATAGAAAAACAGCTTTCAGTCGTAGAAATTTCTAAATTTACTAGCTGGCCTTGTTCTACAATCAAAAATGCTATTCAAAAATATAGTCTATCAAGAGATAGAAAGCCCAAGCATGAGAGTTTTGGCTGGAAGAAAGTTAGTGGTCAATTGATTGAGCATAAGGGTGAGCAAAACATTATTAAGCTCATTCTAGAATTAAGGGAGCGAGGACTATCTAACCCTAAAATTGCCTTAGAGCTAAATAACAAAAATTATAAAACCAAACTCAAGAAATCTTGGACAAAAAGTACTATCCAAGAGGTTGTTAAAAAAAACTTACATAAGGAAGAATTATGAAAACATTTGGAGAATTACTATTTGCACTTGCCCTATTATTTTTTGCTGGCAACTTTGCTTATCAGAAGGCCTATAAAGAAGTAAAAAAGGAAGCTGTTAGAAAAGTTTCGAGTGGTCTTGGATCACTCGAAAGCTTTTCTACAAAACTAACCAATTAAATTTTTGATTTATTTAATTTTAATAGTGGTCTAAATACTTCTCTATGCCTAAAAACAAGAAATACGCAAATGGCCAACATATAAAGACCGTCTGTAATAAAACTGTTAAAGAGAAAAACATGGACTCCATAAATATTTATCACAACTGGTATCAGAGCAAGCAGTGCTAAAGGGACAAAGAAATTTAATATCAACAAAATCCCTCCTACTAGCTCAGTTAGCTTCACTAAATGCATCATAAATCCAGTGTCCCACATCCCTTTCATAATATTGTAGATATTTTGAGGCATTCCTAAGTCTTCCAGTGGTGTGATAATACCAACACCACTATTGGAAATAAGTATGTACCCCATCCACCATCTAAGAGACATTTCTAAGACATCAATTAAAGAATAACGACTTAAGATTAAATTTTCTTTTAACAATATATTATTCATAATATCCTCAATAGCATGGAGGACAGTCTCTATTTCTTGTCCCTGTATTACAACGTCTGACAGGTTCGAAACACGATTTCCCACCCCAGTCGAGATTATTCTCTAAGCATTGAAATTTTGCAGAGATTCTATAGTAAGGGTCATCGTACCGATTATACATTTCGTCTTTACTCCAATCAGAAATTCTCGATACCTCACTAATACATCTTTTCTCGGCTTTTTGTTTTGCTTTAATCTTTGCCACTTGAATCTCATTTCCTGTTGCACGAAATGAGTAGTAAGATTCACCATAAACAAATGAGTTTTCTTCTGCATAAATGTTAGTGGTAATAATGGCCAATAATAAAAATGATATTTTAAAAAACATAATTCAACCTCCATTTCATAGTTTTTATATAATTTAAGTTAAAAGACTCTTTGACAAAAGCGAATAATAAGAAGAATATGATTCCATATGGAGATCAATAAGATTAAGTACTTTATTTCAGTATACGAGCTTGGCAGTATGCGAAAAGCAGCAGAATTCATTAAAATGTCATCAGGTTCACTATCTAAATCAATTAAAAGTCTAGAGGATGAACTTGGTGTTAAATTATTTGTACCTGATGGTAGAAATATAAGGCCAACAGAAGAAGCAACAACAGTCTATCGAAATTCAAGAGACTTAATAGAAAAATATAATCATTTTTTTGACTCGCTCAAAGAGCGCAAAGTGGCCGAAAAAGTAATTAGGATAGCCTCTTGGGAAGTTTTCTCTACCTACCTTATTAGCCGATTCTGCCAAGATGAAATTAACCATTCAAATCTTTCCCTTGAAGTATTGGAAAGACCTCCCGAATCATTAGAAGAGGCCATACTAAATAATGAAGTAGATATTGGCATAACTTATGCCCCAATTGCTCATCCTAATTTAGAATATCTAAAGATTACTAAATTTAATTTTAATATATTTGGTAATAATAAATATAATAAGATTGATTCTATTTCATGGCCTTTTGCAGTTCCAATACTTAAAATCAAAAATTCCTTATTGGACGTTAAAGCTCTTGACCACTGGCCAGAGGAAATAAACAGAAGCATTAAATATAAATTTGAAATGCTTGAGACAGCATTAGAAACATCAAGACTTGGATTAAGTGTAATTCATTGTCCTGATTTTATCATAAAGTTACAAAATCAGATGCTAAAAAAAGAATATCAAATTGAAAAATTAGAAATCAAAAAATATCAAAAGCATCAAAGTTTAGATGTTATTATAGTTATCCGTAAAGGATTCCCTGAAAATAAAATAGTCAAAAAACTGGCAAAAGCATTAAGAACGGCTCTTCTCGGTTCATAGTGGGAAGCACTGTTTCTAAACTATTCTACTAAAGTAAGCACAGGCTCATTTTCTGATAAAATAATTTTGCAACAAACAATTTTATTAGAAGGAGAAGAGTTACAAATGGAAAAACAGAGGGCTTTAATCGAAAAGCAAAGCTTATTCAAAGAGCAGCCTATGGTTTTAAAAAGTTTGATAACTACCGCTTAAAACTCATTTACTTGTGTAGGTAGATTTAGACTCAAATATTAAAAATGATACGTTTTTTATAAAACGATTGGAGAACTATATTTAAAATCAAATAATGTTATACTAAATTCAACCGATTAACTTTAAGGCAGAGATGTTTTTGATGAAAATGATCTTTGTATTTACTTTGCTAGTCGCGGTTTAGAGAAATTACCCACTACCTAACGAGGACATCCGAAGTTCTAGCTACGTTTAAAGGTTGCAAATTATTACTACTGACTAGAATAGATATTAAAATGTTGTTCTTACCGTCTAAAATAGAAAAGGCTCGATTTTTGAATCCGAGCCTTTATAAGTATTGATATTGATATTTTAGCCATTTAGAGTAATATTTATAAGGTACCTGCGAAATGAAGTGTAAAGAGGAATGATAACCTTCCAAACACAGCTGCTTGCTCGTAATCAAAGCTAGATTTTGCATGATCATGACGGGTGTGAATACCACTGTAGTAAGAGTTTTCCCACGGAAAAGAAGCTGGCACACCAAATCTTTGCCATGATTTATGGTCACTACTTCCAGGAATACTTCTGTCTCTAAAAGGGATCTCGGGCATATATCCAGAAAGAAGCTTCTTCAGTGAATCATTCAATTCTGTATTACCAGTATAGTCAAAAGCTATTTTAATTTCATCATTAGGGTTGTTAAGATTCATATCGTTTTGAAGCATTGCCACAACGACTTTGTTCTCCGAATCATACCTTTCAGCAACGGTATAGCTCCCCACTAGCCCTTGCTCTTCAGCCGCATAGGCATGGATCTCGAGCGTTCGTTGGAAGTTTATATTATTTTCAAAGATCGCCCTTAGAACTTCAAAGTTTGTTCCTGTACCACTTGCGTTGTCATCCTCTCCATACATACGTCTTCCGTCACAACCAGAGCATGTGTTATCAAGATGGCTTCCTATAATAACAATTTCATCATTCAAGCCTGGGATAGTTACTATTAAGCTCTCTTGTGATCCAGGACCTTCTGAGGCCACAAGCTTCGTGATTATTTTTCTATTGAATTTTTTAGCGAGACTTAGATATCGTTTTTCTAACTCTTTCGGAAATTTCTTACCAATGTCAGTCCGGCTATGGCGATTATGAAAACCGATATAGTAGTTAACTTCCTCTTTTATTCTATCGCCCTTCACACTCCCCAAAGCTTCAAGGAAGTCTTGGCGCACATCATCTACAGAAATAATGGGTAGGGCTAACTTATTAGTCTTTTTGTGCTCTTTATCGAATATTTTAATTATCGAACCACATGCTCCATTTAGTTCATGAGCGAGAAAAGACACTTGTTCTATATCATCTGAGCTCTTCAAGGTGACAATAACACCTACATTTTGTTTATAATGAATAACGTTTACTTTATTTAAGATCTCTGCTGAATGTTTATTAACTAAATTAGATACTCTTATGTAATAGGCATTTTCAAGATTATCAAAAGAAAATCCTTCTTTGACAACTGTTCCATTCCCTAGATCTAATAAAACTTTATCATCTGCCTTGGAATTAACTTCTTCATCAATATACATTCCGAATACTGTCGTAGTACTAAGTAAAAAAATTAAAACAATCAAACTTTTTCCGTTAATCAAAGTGACCTCCTAGGTATATGTATGAGTTTTTATAGTATTTATCTGTTATGCTGTAAAGTAGTGCAAAATGACACCAGAGGATATGTAATTTCTAAAAGTAATCATGGGTTATGACTGGGAAATTATCTTTTACTAAATAGAAATAACACACAAAGACCGACTACAAATCCAATGATCTTTGTATTTACTTTGCTAGTCGAGGTTTAGAGAAATTACCCACTACCTAACGAGGACATCCGTGGTTTAGACGTGTGTTCGTCACGCGTCTGGTTTGGTGGAGCAGCGACGAGGCCACGCGCACCAACAGGAATCGAAACGACGTCCCATTTTAACAAGTAATGAGTGTATCAATATCTCAATATACACCTCACATTACTTTTGCCTTCCAATTCAAAACGAACAACTTTTAAGGAAGCTCTATTTAGAATTAGACCTTTCAAGCTATCAAATTTCAGAATTTACGGGATGGTCGAGAACTGCGATTAGCGATGCTTTAAGGTTGCTCGATATTAAAAAGGATAAAAGAAAAGGGCCAAATGCCGCATTTGGGATGAAAAAAGAAGGTACTACATATGTAGTACATAAAGGGGAAAAGAAAGTAATCAAGATGATCTTAACGCTTCGAGAAAAAGGTTTGCCTTTTCCACAGATTGCTATTGATCTGAATAATAAAAATTACAAAACAAAAATGAATAAATCTTGGACAAAAGTTTCTGTACGAGAAGTTTATATTAAACACTCTAAAAAGGATAAATTATGAAAGAACTTGGAGAGCTAGTATTTGCACTTGCCCTATTATTTTTTGCTGGAAATTTCGCTTACCAAAAAGTTTACAATGAAGTGAAAGAAGAAGCCCTTATAAAAGTTCATAAGGGTCTACCTTCATTAGAAACATTTACAAAAAGAATAACTAAATAATTAAACTCTAAGTAAGATGAAATTTATTTCATACCACCACAGTGAGGCATATCTGGAGCGTAAGGGTTATGAACCTTCGCCATTTTCTTGGAATTTTGTATCCAGAATTTATCCACCATTGGGCAATGATATAGATTATAGTCTGATCCAATATCGTATTTTGAGATTATTAATTCATTTAGCTTTTTTGAAATATTATCAAGTAGACTATTATTAACGCTTCTATTATCTCCTGCCTTAATTGCAGCTAAAAACTTAAAGACATTAGCATTTTCAAGAGAGCTTACAATATCTCTTTCTGATAGCTTACTTAGCAATTCAGAAAATTGCTTACTTTTCTCAACAACCTTCTTACTGTCATATTCAAAGTATGATTTATGTAATTCTTCATATACGACTAAAGAACTTAATATTTCATTTTTAACTTTCTCAGTTACGGCCAATTTACCTTTTGATTCACTCTTCATCATTTTTCCATGGTTCATTTTACTATGATCCATTTTTCCATGAGTATCAGAAGCCTTTGAATCAAGAGTAATTATAGCCATTGCAATGACTCCAATTACAAGCAACGATTTTTTAATTGAAAACTTTTTTTCACAATCAGGACACATATTCTACTCCTTGTTCATGTTTAATATGTTTTTGTTCAAAATATGAATAGACTACAGGCACAACAAATAAAGTCACAAGCTCAACGAGCATACCACCTAAGGTAGGTATTGCCATCGGCTTCATTACTTCACTCCCTGTACTTGTTGACCACATAATAGGTATTAACGCTACAACTGTTGTGGTTGTAGTCATAACTAGAGGTCTAATTCTTCTGCAACCTGCTTCACTAATAGTCTCTTTAAGTTCAATCCAATTTTTAGGTTTATTTACTCTTAAGGCTTCCTGAAGATAAGTCATCATGATCACCCCATCGTCTACCGCTATTCCAAAAAGTGCTATAAAACCAACCCAAACGGCGACAGAAGTATTAAAACCACCTACCCAAAGCAGAATGAGTCCTCCTGCAAATGCAATTGGAATAGCACTAAAAATAATTGCTGAATTTCTAAGATTTCTTATCCCAAAGAATATAATAATTAAGTTAATAACAAGAGCAATTGGTACTAATATCATTAATCTATTGTTTGAACGTACCTGACTTTCGTACTGCCCGGCCCATACAATTGAATATCCCCTCGGAAGCTTTACGTTTTTTGCGACTACTTTTTGTGCTTCTTCCACAAAACCAATAAGGTCTCTATCTTTTACATTTAAGAGAACAAGGGATCTTAGCATTCCATTTTCAGATTGAATCGCAGCCGGCCCCGTTACAATCTTTATTTCGGCCAATTCCTCTATCGGAATATGTTGACCTAATGGACTGGGAACTAATACTCTTTTCAAATCGTCAATTCTATCTCTTAATTCTTTTTTATAGCGAACTCGAATAGGATATCTTTCACGGCCATCATAAAACTGACCTATAGACATTCCTCCTACTGCAGTTTGTAGAATCTTATTTATTGTTCCCGTATTTATCCCATATCTACTAGCAGCAACCCTATCTATATCAAACTCAATATAGGGCTTGCCAGTTATTTGCTCAGCATAAACACCATAAGCACCTCTTATTTTTTCTACTTCTTTACCAATATGAGCCGCAATCTCTTCAAGAATTTTGAGATTATCACCAAAAATCTTTATACCTATTTGTGTTTTTATTCCTGTTGAAATCATGGCAATTCTATTTTCAATTGGAAAAAGCCACGCATTTACTAAGCCCGGAATCTGCATCTCTTGATCTAGCTCGGCCATAATATCATAAATAGATGTACCACTTGGCCACTGATCTTGTGGTATAAGCTTAACTACGGTTTCAAACATTGCAATTGGGGCTGGATCAATTGCCGTATCAGCTCGTCCTAATTTCCCTATAGCATCCGCCACAAGTGGATGTTCTTTTAACTTTTTATCAGTATATGATAAAAGCTTTCTCGCTTTTGTCATACTTACGTCTGGTGTAGTTACTGGCATATAAAGTATTTCTCCTTCATTTAGTGAAGGCATAAATTCTTTTCCAAGTTGTATATAGGCAATTGCTCCCATTATAAAAATAAAAGTTGGAAATATAACAAATATTTTTCTATTATCTAACATCCAATTGAGCAGCGGTTTATAAGTATTAACGATTAGCATACTCGCTTTGTTTTTTTGCATTGGTTTTAAATTGCCTTTTAAAAAATATGTCGACAAGGCAGGGATTAGAATAATTGCAACTACCACAGATCCAAACATCGCGAGAGTTTTTGCCCATGCAAGTGGCCCAAAGAGTTTCCCTTCGCTACCTTCCAAACCAAAAACAGGTAAAAAAGTTACTATAGTGGTCATTACAGCTGTTAATATTGCAGGACCTACTTCTCTTGCGGAGCGAATTATAATTTCAATTCTTTCTTTTTTATCGACATTAGGATTATCGGCTAGGTGAGAATAGATATTCTCGGTCATTATAATACCCATATCCACCATGGAGCCAATAGCAATAACAAGGCCTGACAAACTCATGACATTTGAGTCAATTCCAATAAGCTTCATTAGAATAAAACTAATACCTACACCAAAAGGTAAGGTAAGAGAAACTAGAATTGATGATTTAAAGTGAAGAAGAAATAAAAGAATAACTATAACAGTTATAATTATTTCTTCGGACAATGCTTTATAAACAGTTCCTATGGTTCTTTGTATGACTTCTGTCCTATCATAAAAAGGAACAAGCTTAACCCCTTTTGGAAGTCCATTTCTAACAATATCAAGTTGTTCTTTTACTTTATCAATTACTTCTTTTGGATTTTCTCCAAAACGCATTGTTACAACACCACCTACTGATTCAATACCATTTTTATCTAATGCCCCTCTTCTAAATCCGGGACCAAATCCAACGGATGCAACATCTTTTACCCTAATTGGAGATTTATTTTTAACAGCAATTACCACATTTTCAATATCTGATAACGATTTAAAAAATCCTTTTCCCCTTACGATAAATTCTCTGTCACCGTCTTCAACAACCTCAGCTCCTACATCAATATTAGAATTTTGAATTGAACTTATAAGTTTGTTAAAATGGACGTCATAGGCGAATAGTTTGTTGGGATCAACATCAATTTGATACTCTTTAATAAAGCCACCAATTCCTGCGACTTCACTAACCCCTTCAACCCCTTGTAGTAGATAACGAACATAGAAATCTTGAATTGACCTTAGCTCTGCTAAAGATTTTGGATGAAGTGCTCCCTTTTCATTTTCTATGGTATACCAAAATATCTGGCCTAATCCAGTAGCATCTGGACCCATTGCCGGAACGACACCATCAGGAAGCTCACTTGTGGCTGTTGATAATTTCTCTAGTACTCGACTTCGACTCCAATAGAAATCTATTTCTTCTTTAAAAATCACATAAATAATAGAAAAGCCAAAAGCCGAAGTTCCTCTGATATTTTTAACTCCAGGTATACCTTGTAGCATTACGCTTAAAGGATATGTAACCTGTTCTTCAATATCCTTTGGAGATCTTCCGGCCCATTTTGTGAATACGATTTGTTGATTTTCACCAATATCCGGTATGGCATCAACCCGAGCAGTTTTAATACTAAATAGAGCAATAAGAGCAATAAAAACAAAGCCAACGACTACAATGGCACGATTTCTGATGGATAATTCTATTAAGTTCTTAATCATAGTAAATTTCCTTAGTGGTTATGCCCACTGGCCCCGCTCTTCATATCTTCATAGCCACCAAATAATTGAGCTTGAGCATCTAAGAGAAAATTTCCTTCAATTACTACTTCTTCACCTTCCATTAGTCCGTGTTTTATTTCTACATAGCCTTCAGACTCATAACCCGCATGAATTGTTTTTGCTCTAAACTCTTTACTAGAAACTTTTACCCAAACTACTTTTCTTTTACCGGTATCTATTATTGCACTTCTAGGAACAACCAAAGGTTCACCTTCAAGAGTAATATTTAAAGTTGCACTAGCAACCATTCCCGGCTTTAACTTTCCGGTACTATTTTTGATGGTCGTTCTTATTTTTAATGTTCTAGATTTATCATCTAAGACAGGACTTACAAAATCAATCTCTCCTTGAATCACTTGACCGGGAAGAGCACTAAATTCTAGATCTACTTTCTGGGCAAGTTTAACCAAAGCAGAATCACTTTCGTAAACATCCATTTCCACCCAAACATCACTAAGGTCAGATAATTCAAAGAAGTTTTGCCCTTCTTTAAAATACCTTCCTACAGTAGCATTTCTTTTTCTAACAATTCCTGTTGAAGGTGAATAAATGGTTATTTTTCTTGGAACTTTATTTTCTTTAAACCATTTTTCATATTGAAATTGTTTAATTCCCCATAGGTGTAAACGTTCAGAACTTTGAGCGACCATATCTTTAAATTCTTTACTTTTACTCGTAATATAACTTTTTTTAGCTATAAGGTATTCTTCACCCGCTGTAATCAATTTGGGAGAATACAAATCGAGAACAGGATCACCTACTTTTACAAAGCTTCCAGTAGAGCTAACATAAACTTTTTCAACTCTTCCACCAATTCGAGCTGGAATGCTGCTCTCCTTTTCTTCTGATTGGAGAACTCGGCCAAGTAAACGTACTCTTTTTGTCATCATCATTGTTGTAACGGGAAAAAAGTCTGGAAAAAAATGCTTAAGTTGAGCTTTTCTTAATTTTACTTTTCCAACGATCTCACCTGCTCGATTTTTCTTAACTCTTTTAATCATTGGTGTGCCATCAATAGGACAAAGATCTTCCTTATCACTTATTACATCTGGAAAATCTTTACAATACCAAACATCTTTTTCAATTTTTCTATTGGTTACACTCGATTTATTCTCTTCATCTTCATCGTCCATTTCTATTTTTGTTAGATTCATATGACAAATAGGACATTTCCCAGGTTTATCTTCTTTAATTTGAGGATGCATCGAGCAAGTATAAAAACTTTTAGCTATACTAGTCTTATGACCATTGTGTTTACTAGCTTCGTTTTTCCCTTTATCACAAGCACTCATTGTCCCAAAGACTAAAAGGAATACAAAAAACATACTAACCTTATTCATAAAGTTTATCTCCTAATAAATACTTTAGATCTACTCGTGAAGAAGCTAGCTTTGCGTTGAGCATGCTTCTCTTTAGTAACAATAGTTGTAATTTAAATTCTGATTGAAGTAACTCAACGTAACCGGATTCTCCTAGAGCATATGATTTAGAAGTAACTTTCCTAGAGCTTTCTGCAAACTTAATGGTCTTAGTATCAAGAATCTTTAATTCATTATTTATTTTATTAATTTCATGTTTTAAAACATCAGTATTTCTATTTTTCAAAAGTTTATAGTTTCTTAAGTTTTTTACCGCTGCATATTTTTCATGTGTAGCTTGAGAGTGTCCAGAGTATTTTTGGCCTGAAAACGGAAGAGGAAAAGATACTGATGCCGAAACAAAATCCCCATTATTATCTATATTCTCTCTTTTTGTATACCCAACAGAAAAAGTAATATCTGGGACATAATTTAATTTACTCGCTGTAAGGAAATTTTCTTTTGCAGAGAGTTCTTTTTCGATAGATAACTCTTTAGGATCAGCAGATTTGTAATTTACTGACTCTAGTAATTTCCATGGAATAGACTTTTCATCAATATCATCCTTAAATTTTAATAAATATCCTAAATTACTATTTTGTTCTTTAAATTCAAATTCTTTATTACTTAATTCTGCTTCAATTTCAGCTTTTCTAATTTGAATATCGAATAAGGCCTGCTGAGACAGTTTCCCATTTGTGTACAGTTTTTTTGATACTTTTAATGTTTTTGATATCCAGCTTAAATTCTCCATAAGTATTTTGATTTCTTCTTTGAGCTTTCTTGTATTAATAACAATGAACCAGAGAGATTTTACTAATTCTCGTTTCTTATCTTCTGATTCATATTTTTTAGAAGCTCCTAATTTCTCAAATCCATCTTCAATATTTCCGTATTTTGTTGTTAATGATACTTTTTGTGATAAACCAAACTCGATTCCAGTCATTGGACTTTGATCTTTCTCTAGAGTTTCTTTTGGGAAATTTTTAGCGGCAATATGAAACATAGGATCTCCCCAAGAGCCACTTACACCACCTTTTTCAATTATTGCTTTTGACATATCCACTAGAGATTGGACTGCTTCATGTTTCTCAACAGCCTCAACAGCATTGTTAAATGTAAATGCAGAAACATTTCCAACATAAATAAAAATTATTAATGATAGTATTTGCTTCATTCTAATATCTCCAAAGATTTTTTTATCCAATGTTGTACCTTTTCTAATTCTTCTTTTGATAGATTGGCCTTAGAATGAAGCCATAAATATTGGGCGGGTGGCATTTTTCCACCCTCAAGAGACTTTGAAATACTCTGTAAGTCTTTAATTGGATCTTCATGGCTAATAAATGGGAAATCATTAGAGAAATCTAAATGTGACTTCGCCTCTTTAATATCTGAATCTATAATTTGCTTTATACCGGGGATTTTATAATACCAAGGAAAAACAGTTTTATTTGAATGGCAATCAAAGCATGATTTTTTAAAAATTGGTTTTACATTGGCCTCATAGCTTTTGTTTATTGTTTCAAGATCAATTACTCTTACTGAAGATGATTCCACTTTGATTTCTTTTTTACTATGATCTTCGCCGCCATGCCCGAAAGCATAAGCCGAAACAAGTAAAAATATATAAACTAATTGCATAAATTCCTCTAAAATAGCTTTCATATAACATTACGAAGGAAAGCTTCGCTTTGTGACAATATATCTTTTATTTCTTAAATTTTGTTGTAATATTATATATTTATACCCTCAGGGGGTATAAAAGAAAAGTATTTGTCACAAATTTATGAATTCAATCGTAATAAAAGGTAGAGATGGTCAATCCATTTTCAAATTTAACAGATGAGAAACTCATGCAACTCTACCAAAACGATGAATTAGATGCATTTGACGTGATATATAACCGCTATAAAGCAAGAATCTATCATTATGTGGACAAGCGAACTAATTCTAAAGGACATAATGACGACATTGTCCAAAATATCTTCACAAAGTTCCATAAATCAAGAAAAAGTTATGACTCTAAATTTCTACTAATTAAATGGATTTATACAATTTGTAGAAGTGAGTTACTAGATTTTTACAAAAAAAAACGTATTCCATCGATTGAATTAAAAGAGGGACATTTATTATCAACTGATATTAAAGATTCTCCGCAAATAGATTTAGATTTAGAAAATTCTTTATCTATGAATGAAAAAAAAGCAATTACTCTCAGGTACTATTCAGACCAAGATTTTAAAGAAATTTCAAAAGCTTTAAATACGAATGAAGCAAATACAAGAAAATTAGTATCTAGAGGCATTAAAAAGTTAAAATTAAAATACAAAGGAGGATCTGATGAGTGAGACTAAAAATAGATTGGATTACCAAGATTTTATAAATTCTGAAGAAATAAATCCACCCAAAGAACTAGATGAAAAAATTTTGAGTTTTGTAAAAAAAGAACTTGACCCTTCTCATCAGGCCATATTTTTAAAACTCATTGGCATTCAAGCATTTATCGGTTTGCTATCGATGCTTTTTTGTCCTC
>CAYGTU010000001.1:44141-65875 GCA_964352945.1 uncultured Bacteriovoracaceae bacterium | reverse complement strand
ATCGAAGCTGAGCTTGAAGTTGTTAAAAGTTATCAAAGTGCATTAGAAAAATTAGATCAAAGAAAATATGATCATATCGTTTTAAATTTAGTGATTCAAAATAAAGCACTTGAAGAATTTATGAAAAAAATTGATTTATTAACTAAAGAAAATATCAATTTTTTAATTCCTATTTCTGATTTAAACAAAATAGGAGAGTTTCAAAAGACAGGAAAACAACCGATACTAATTGACGAATTGTTCAGAGGGAAAAATGGAAAATAATCAAATGATGACGATTCTTGTAGTCGAAGACGATGTAAACGTACGAGAGCAGTTAATAGTAGATTTAAAAGAATTAGGCTTTAAAGGGCAAATATTTTCTGCCGAAAATGGTAGGGATGCTTTTATGATCTATCATAAAAACATTAGGGCCAATGGAATTGATTTTATTATTTCAGATATTGATATGCCTGTTGAGTCAGGAATTGAATTTTTAAAAAGTGTAAGATCAGATGAATTTGGTTCAAATATTCCCGTATTAATGCTTACTTCTCATGAAGATCGAGAAACAATTTTAGCTTGCTCAGCTCATAAAGCTTCAAATTACATTGTTAAACCTTGGGGCAAACAGATTTTATTTCAAAAAATAAATACATGTATTGATAAGCACTCTAGTTAATATCGAGATTTTTATTTGATTTAAGAGAATTACTCCAACCTTCGATTGGAAGTACAACTGTGGCGGGATTACCATTTATGGTATCTACGATCGTTCCACCATTTAATTCGAGTGACCATTCAGATGTTACATCTAGATCTGGGGAAGCATCTCCAGCTCCAATTGTATAAGAGAAATAAAGTTTTTTTCCTCCAGAGCCTGACGTATATATAGCATACTGAGCAAGTGTGCCTACATCCATTAATACTCTAGGATTTCCGGTCACAGCAACAGCTAAATCAAATTCTAATTCTATTGTTATAACCTGACCTGTAATATAGGATCCATTTGCATTTGTTGATGTCACGTTTTTTACTATAGGTGAACTTCCAGTAGTGATCGTATCTACCCAAGTAATACCCGCTCGAGTTGCATCGCCATCCCAAGTTGTAAAATTTCCAACTGCATATACTCTTCCCGATCCATCAATTGCTTGAGTCATATTCATGACGACATCACCTGAACCACCAGCTGGACCAGCCCCTGTATTCCATGTATTATCATGGGAAAAATCAGCATAGTTTAATCTAGCAATTCCTGATACAGCATTTCCTCTAACAATAGTGAAAGGACCTGCGATATAAAATTGACCATCAGCATATACAGAATGCATTACTCTATGAGCATATGCATTTGCCATAGCTGGAGCCGAGGGATTTGTAGCTGAATCAAATACGCCTGTCTTAGAATACTTTAAAACATAATTTCTGGTCCCTGAACCTGGATTATAACTTCCTTGACCAGCACAAATCATATTTCCATGATTATAAATATCTGCAATAGCTTCTCCCATCCAGTTGTTGGGAGCTTCTGCAGTTGAGTATCCAGCTACAAGTGAACCAGTAGTAGAATCAATGGTCGCGCATTTATTTAAACTTGGAGCAACATAACCGGCGACATAAATTGTTCCGGATCCATCAACATCAAACATCGATTTATTTGTCCATCTGGCAGTACTTGTTCCCCATATACTTAGAACATCAAAAGTTCCATCTATCACTCCTGTACGATCCATTTTTGCCATGTGATTTGTTGTATTCGAGTCATAATCTGTAAATGGTCCAGTAAAAAATAAGTCACCACTCTTATCTTGTAGTATTTCTAAAATTCCTGAATTAAAACCAGTTCCTGAGTTAAAAGAATTATCTATGGAGCCATCCGAATTTAATCTTATGGCCCCAGGAGCTCCAATAGCATTATAAGTTGTAAACAATCCTCCAATTATTAAATCTCCTGATCCATCAATATCTTCTCTAATTGCTTTTGCAACAGCATCGAATCCAGCACCAGCAGAATTAAATGATTCATCATAGGTTAAATCTTTAAAAACGCGGATAATTCCAGAGGTAGTTTCATTTCCATAAGTAGTAAAATCTCCTAATAAATAGTAGCGTCCAATAAATTTTCTAGAGGGGTAGATATACCAAATTTCATTATTGGGATTAGGGTCTGCTGTTGTTATATCAATTGCTTTTAAGTTCGAAACACTTCCGGTACTTCCAGGTGTATATAAAGTTAAATCGGCATCAACACCTTGAGAATTTTTTATACTTGAACCAAGAGGAAGTTTTAAAGCATCGGTACCAGCAATATCTAAATCGAGTGTGTTATGGCCATCCTTAACAGTATAATTACAAGTAAGTTCATTTGCGCCAGGACCGGCAGTACATGGGATTGATCCTTCAAAAGAATTTAATTCTAGTTCAGGAGTTCCAATTACAGTAATCGCTTCACTAAATGTTAAAACAATACTCATAGTTTCGCCATAAACATAAGAACCGTCAGGTTTAGAAGTATTTACCCCAGAAATAGTTAGTCTTGCAGAATCAGCATTAAATCCTGTAGTCTCAAATACTTTTGAGCAGCTAAATAAAGTTAGAAATATTAATACTCTTAACATAGTCCTCCATAGGGATTATCGGACTATTGAACTGCTTAGCTTAGTGACTGAGCAGCCTTGTCGGTTACTCGATTCCTGTAAGTTTGTACTGACCATTTTCTTTGGTTACTGTAATTATTTTATCTGTAAAGCTATCTACTTTTACTCTAAAGCATACTTTACCTGCTCCACAAGAGACTTTAGTTACTGTTCCCATCTGATGGCCAAGTCTCTGGGTATTGGCTTGTAGTAAGAAAATTCTAACATCTTCGCTAATAACATTATCTGATGTGTAATAAAAGAGTCTTCTTTTTTCAAGGTTTCCTAGTCTATTTGTTAAATAGAGACTATCTCCATCAACGGCCTTATTAAAAAACATGGAGTCACTTGTTAAAAATTCAGGTATCCCATAAACCATCTTTCCTGGCTCAAGGGATTCTGAAACTATATAACCTTCAGCTTCACCTTGAAAACTAGTACTTTTGGAAATCATATTACAATCAGCATCTAATTTAATTGCTTTGTTATTTAATTGCTCAACTGTAACATTTGAAGCTTCGTATTTATTACAATCAGTTTTTTCTTCTTTATTCATAGCAAAGAAAAATTCTTGAGGAGTAGTTTCTTTTCCTGGCTTCATTTTAAAAGTGTCAATTACTAAATAGTTTCCTTTTTCAATTCCAAGTGTATACCTGTGGTAGTAATCAACCATTCCATCAGGAAGCGTAGATCCAAGAGCTTTACTTCCATTTAGATGTACAACTTCAGAATCTGCTACAGCAATTTTTCTCACAGTACCTGAAGAGTTTTTATCTTGTGCTAGGTATTTCGCTCCTATCTTTGCGTTAGGAAATACAAGAGCATTTGCACCAATGGCAGTGTAGTCAAATTGCTTTCTCACATTCTTGTCTTGAAGACTTGAAGTGTAATACATACCAACTGAAGGTCCACTCGTTCCTGGAATGATTTTTATAAAGCTTGTAGATCCCAGAGCACCAGTCCCTGACTCCTCTGTGTAGATCATTGCATCAGTATAAGGTTTTACTATAGCGTGGCCTTGAAAAGAATCATTATGTGTATCACCATACCATAAAATATCACTACTTGGATTTGCAGATGAAACAAATTGAACTTCATCAAAACCAAGATTAGAATCTTTATCAGTACCAGTTACTTTGAAGTAAACATACTTTACTCCTGCCTGGGAGAAGGCAGGATTTGCAGATACATAATTCCATGCAGCTGTTGAAATATTAAAGTCTTTTAGTGGAATGCTAACTTTAGTCCATCCATTTGAAGTTTCTGGAGTGATATAATCACCGATCGGTAAGTCTGCTGTTGTCCATTGAACTTGTATTCCAAAATTAACTTTATTAAAGTCAGCTGGCTTTGGACCATTGAGATCTTTTACGTAAAATTCTACTCTATCTGCATCTTCTTCATATTTAAAATATCCTTTTGTATCTCCCACTGAATAAAGAAGACCTCCTGCAGGTAATTCTCCGTATCCAAAATCAGATAAAAGTCTTGATCCATAAGCTGACCAGATAACTGCACCAAAGTCTGCTTCTCTGTGTGGATATTCAAGTGGAACACCTGTTATACCAAGCTCCGTAGAATCACTATTTATTTTACCTAGATCAGTTGAACTTGCTGATTCAGCTAGGCTTGTTGCTCCAGGCATAAAGTTTTTAAGTATAGCTTCACCATAAAGTTCTTGAATATAGAGTCTTGGAACTTCTGCTGATGTTGTAGCCTGACATTGAGCAGCTACGCTTCCCCAGTCTCTGGCCATTCCTTCCATTAGTAGGTGAGGCTGATTTGCAAAACCTCCAAAGTAGTTTTTACCCATAAATTCTTTTACAAAGCATGGATCAAATTCCGTACTACCCTTAGGAATTATACCAGATTCTTCGGCCATTAATTTCATCTCAAGTGGTTGAGATCCTGCAATTCCATGTCTATCCCAAGCATCCCCAAAATCAAAATATCTACTATCAGCACTTGAAACTGAATTGAGTACCCACTGGGCTGTTCTTTCAGAAATTACACCCCACTTTAAAAAGTGAGCGGGCTGATCAAAAGCAGTCATAAATAAAGTATTCATCTTCATAGAATTATTAAAATCTGAAGCAACATAACTTGCTCCTTCATTATATGTTCCATCAAGTAAATAATGATCTCTATGAAGCCAGTTTGTTTCTAGAACAATATCAAGAAGCTGTTTAGCTCTTGCCGGTCTCTCGTAATAGAAAAGAATTGAGTAGTGAAGAATTGCTGAATTAACTGCCATTGTCCAGTTATTACCATTCCAGATATTCCAGTGTTTAGAATTATAAGATTCTATATAATTATCAACTTCAACATCAAGTGCAGCTATTACAAAATCTTTATCTTCTTGGCTAAGAGCAGAGTGATTCCAAAATTGATCGAGAACTAAACTCCATAACATAAATGGATTAACGGCACCTAAATCAAAGAATGATCCGTTGTAACCTTTATGAAAATGTTTATAAAAGCCAAACTCATTCTTAGGAGCATTTTTTAAATAATCAATTTCGTATGTAATAAAAGATTCAATTAGAGCATTTAATTCATTCTCAGAATAAGCACAATTTGAATTCTGCATTTCATGACAATACATAAGTCTTCTAATTAAAAAGATTACTTTATGCGATCTATATACATCGTATGTATCCGTGTTTTCAACTAAGTAAAATTTTGCATCTTTATGATGAAAAAGACTCGTTTGATCTTTGTTTAAACAAGTTTCACCACCATACATAAGAATGTCGTATTCATTTTTGATATTTACTGTTACTCCAATTCCTTTTTGTCCTTCAAATAAGCAGTTTGGATCAAGAATATCAAATTTTGCATACTTGGCTTCAAACTGAGAGTTTGATCCATAAAGTCTTGGTCTTCCTTCAAAAGGTTGAACTGGAGAGTTAGTAACAAGATCATTAAGCTCATTCTTTCTTCCTTCTGAAACTTCAGTGTTTCCAAAATGATCTAGCTCATTTGGTAAAACTAAGTCGAGTGGCTCATCTTGATAAACCAGAGTTTCTTCCGGAGTCGTCTCACTAGCCGGTTGAGCATTTACAACTAAGTTTAGTGAATTACTATTTGTTGCAGCATCATCATCAGTTACCGTGAAAGAAAATGTATAAATCCCTTCAATTAAATTGCTGAGTGTAACTGTATTTGTTGCAGCATTAGTTAATGTAATAGCAGGGCCATTTGTTTGTTTCCAAAGAACACTTGAAATGGTTCCATCTGAGTCTGCACCAGAACCTGTAAGAGTTGTTGTGTTAGTTGGAAGTGTGATTTCTTTATCAGAACCTACTGAAGCTACTGGAGCAATATTTGGAACTATGACTTCTGGTTTTAAACTAAAACTAAGTAGCCATTTATAAATATCATGATAAACAACTGCATCTCCACCAATATTTTTGGTTGCATCATCATTTGCATCTTCATGGTTATAAGCACTTGCCATAGAAAAATTATATGTTCTTGTCCATGAGTTGTGAGTTACTCCCGCATAGCTTGTGAACTTTGGATAAAAATTTGTTCCACAGTTTTTAACTTTTGTATAAGCTGATTTACCAGAGCTATAACCAACGGTCGTATCCTTGTCACCGTGAAATGCCCAAACAGCAATGTGTTTAATTTGTTCGCAATCTAGAGTAGGTGCCCAAGCAGCAATTGGTATTGCGGCTGATATTAGTTCAGGTAAATCCCTTAGAGAGTTATAAGTAGAATTCCCCCCTTGAGATAAACCAGTGGTATAAAATCTATTTGTATCTACTTTATAACTATTAACGATATAATCATAGAGAGGTCTGATTGTTGAGCCACTAAAACCTCCTCCTGTTGATTGAGGAGCGACAACAATAAATTCATCATTAATCCACTGGCTGTTTTTAATTAAAAGAGGTGGTCCATGACGTAGGACTTTACTTAAGATACTTTCATTGATTGTCCAAACCCCATCAACTTGTACACTTGCATTTCCTTTTTCGCCAAGACCATGAAAGAAGAATAAAAGAGGGTATTTTTTATTATCAGCAGGGTTATATCCTGAAGGTAAGTGTATATAATGATTTACAGTTGTCGGCTTTAAAATTCTTCCATTAACAGGAATTAATTTTTCATAAACAGGAGGTGTCGAACTAAAGACCGGAGTAGGGTCTAAAGTAATGATCACTGTATCTGAAGTGGATGCGCCTTTATCGTCAGTGGCCGTAAATTTAAATTCATATATTCCCGGAATAAGGTTTTTAGCCATAAAACCTTGAAGATTGGTATTTTCTAAAGTTATATTTGGGCCAGAGATTTTTTCCCATTTCATTGATGAGATTGTCCCATCATCATCTCTAACTGTAGCAGCCGAGATACTTATAGTATCATTCATTATAATTATTGTTCTATCAGGACCTGCATTAACAATTGGAGAAAGATTATTTGGATCAACTACCACTTCAGGATTTACTGTTAAAGAAAATATATCCATAGAGCCACCTCCTTTATCCTCCGTAGCTTTAAATTCAAATGAATAACTACCTTCAACTTAATTTGATTGTGCGAGAGTATTCGTTGTTGCATTTGCTAATGTTGCAGTAGGGCCAGACACTTTGGTCCAAGCTACACTCGCAATACTTCCATCACTATCAGTTGCTGTTGCATTTAATGTGGTATTGTTTAATGGAAGAGTAATAGATTTGTTATTTTCAAGAGATACTTGAGGAGCTGAATTAGCTGGGGGTTCAGTTCCATTACTTACCCCTGCATAACCATACAGAACAATTTCTGGAACGACAATATATCCAGTTGAATTTATAGCTCTTATATATTTTGTAGCAAAATTTGTATCAATACATTTCCAAAGTTTATATTTATCCATTGGATCAGTCACAATTTCTATCCAGTTTCCTGGAGTACCATGCTGAAAAGTATAGGAACCAGTTCCATTTTTATCATAATAACAAAAATGTTTTACAGTGTAAGTTCCATTTAAATCTACGTGTCCACTTGTTGTAGCTGAACCCGCAGTTGCACCAAAACTAGTTAGTGCATCACCGCCAGATCCGTTTAGAGGATCACCAGCTAAAGTTTGTTCGTCTAGTAAAAGAGTAGGGTCTGTCATTGTTGTTACATCTTTAGTACCCTTAATACCTGTAAAAGAGAGCTTGGAAATAGTTGTATTAGATGCTTGAGCTGGCTTAACTGTTAAAATCATTGAATCACTAGAAATTAATCCTTCATTATCTGTTGCAGAAAAGAAGAGTGTATAAGTACCTTCGGTTAAATCTGTTATCGATAAAGAATTTGATTTATCACCTGTCATTTTATAATCAGGACCACTTTGCTTAACCCATTCAACACTTGCTATTGTTCCATCACTATCGCTGGCCGTTGCATTTAATGTTATCGAATTAATAGGGAGAGTAATCTCTTTATCAGGGCCTGCTGACACTGATGGTGCCACATTCGGAGCCGGTGCATCTTTTATTGTAAGTTTAGTAATGATTGTGGTGCTTGCACCTTTGTCATCAGTAGCAGTAAATGAGAATGAGTATATACCAGAATTTAAATTACTAATTGTTATTGTATTGGTAGAAGTGTTAATCACATTAAGTGTTGATCCACTAATTTGCTTCCAAAGAACACTTGATATTGATCCGTCACTGTCACTAGCATTTGCCGTTATTGAATATGAAGTCATTGGTAAAGTGATTTCACTATCAGGTATTGTAGTTATTTGTGGAGGAATGTTTGCTGCAAGAACGGTAACTTTTATTGAATTACTTGCAGATTCGTTATTATTATCAGTTGCTGTAAATTTAAAATTATAAATACCCGCGGTTAAGTTAGATAAATTTAAATTATTAGTTGTAGCATTCCCCATTGTAACACTTGAACCAGATAACTTTTCCCATAAAACACTTTGAATACTTCCATCATTGTCAGAAGCACTAGCACTTAAAGTGATGGCACTAGATGGAAGTTGAATTGTAATATCAGCAGAAGTAGTAACTAGGGGGATTTGATTTTTTGCTAATACAGTTAAGTTCACTGTTTGAGAAGCAGAACCGCCTCTATCATCTGATGCAGAAAATGAAAAAGTATAAGAGCCTTCTAATAAATTATTAAGGGTTAATGTATTAGAATTTATATTAGAAAGAGAAGCATTTGGACCACTAATTTTTTTCCACTCTTTTAAAGTAACAGATCCATCAGAGTCAGAAACAACAGCAGTTATAGAGGCAGAATTAGTAGGTAATTGAATCTCGATATCACTTATCTGGGAAATCTCGGGAACTTTGTTAATTGAAAGTACTTTTAAATTTACTATTTTTGAAGAACTTTCATTTTTATCATCTGTTGCTGTAAATTTAAATTGATAATCACCTGCAACTAAATTGCTAAGACTACACTCCAAAGTAGTTGAATTTGAAAGTGTTATATTTGGACCACTAATTTTTTCCCATTTTAAAGACTTAATTGTCCCATCTGTATCTGTTGCGGTTCCGTTTAATTTTATAATTGCTAAAGGTAATTCAACTTCAAAATCTTGATTCGCTGTAACTATAGGTAAAATATTTTTTGGATGAACAATAATAGAAACAGTTGCTGTACTAGAATCATTTAAATTATCAAAAGCAGTAAAAGAGAATGTATATGTACCAGCCTGCATGTTTGAAAGAACTAAAGTGTTTGAGGTTGTATTACTTAAACTTACATTTGGCCCTGAAAGCTTTTGCCATAAGACTGATTTTATTGTTCCATCTGAATCAGTTGCAGATCCTTTTAGACTAATAGCATTTATGGGTAGAGTTAATTCTTGTGCTGTGCCCGCGCTAACAATTGGTTTGAGATTTTGAGCTTTTACTGTTAAATTTACCGAGTCTTTAATAGTTGCACCACTGTTGTCTTTTGCTAGAAATGAAAAAACGTATGAGCCTTCTTTTATTTCCGTTAAATTAAGATTATTTGTAGTTGCATTTCTAAGGATAACAGATGGACCACTAATTTGTTTCCATTCTACATTTATTATAGAGCCATCAATATCAGAAGCGATACCACTCAATGTATAACTTGCTTGAGGTAGGGTTATAATTTTATCTTCTCCAGCAAAAACACTTGGAGGTATATTCTTTTTTAAGACGGTTAATTTTACTAAATCTGTACTTGAGTCTCCTTTGTCATCAGTAGCTGTAAAAGATAATGTATAAATACCTTCTTGTAAGTTACTTATTGAAACTAAGTTTTTATCTGCTTGAGTTAGCGTTGCAGTTGGACCATCAATTATTTTCCATTGAACTGAACTGATAGTTCCATCACTGTCAGAAGCAATCCCTGAAAAGGTTACAACTGTTATTGATTGTAGAACTTCTTTATCTTGTCCAGCAGAAACATTTGGAGCTATATTCGCTGGAGGTGATATTACAGGTACATCATTTTTTGGTGGGGTGTTAGTTTGATTACTGTCATTATTTGAACTATTTGAGTTAGATTGATCTTCCGGAGAATTTATAATGGTTGTTTCTTCTCCATTTGTATTTTTTCTCTGAGTACCGTTTACCGGATCTTGATCGACTTTTTTTGCACATGTCGTAATCAATAACAACGTTGCAATTAAAATTAGGTTCAGAAAAAGTTTACTTGTTCTCATAATGAGCTCCATATTATATTTCTTTTAAATTATGCTTTAAAATAGGGAAGTAAAGAACGGACAATAGAAATCCATATAACAGAAGGTTCCATTGTAATAGTTCAAGAACGATATGGTTGATCACTGACTGATCTACCAAAGATTCATTTAAATATTGATTAATTCTAACTCTATTTCTTTCTTCCATAAAAATTCAATTACTTATAATTCCCTTTATAAATTAAAATCACCTAAGTTTGCCCAATTATGCCAACTTTAACTAACTTATTGCAAAGTGGGATAATTTCCAACTGTGGGCGCATTCCATTCTGTTGTAAAATCTAGCCCCGGCATTTCAGTAGCGTAATTTACAGTATCTTGCATTTCACTTGTTAATTTATTGTTTTGAGTAATAGCAGATGCACTTGGACCATCGGTTGCTATTAAAGTTACTTGTCCGTCCCAATAAAGATCGGACCAACCAGTTACAACTTGAGTTTGGTTATTTATCCCCCAAATAGAACCTTTGCTGGCTGGTGAATTTATGATTGTGGCAACATAAGAATTTGTGATAACTAACCCAGTTGGACTCGTTTCAATTACTCCAATTATTCCTCCAACTCCTCCAGATCCAGCATTAACCGTGGCATGGCTATAGCAGAGATTTATTAAAATTTCATTTGCCCTTCCAATTATTCCTCCGACAGCATAAGTACCAGTTACAACGACTGAATTAGTTACATAATTTTTTGAAATAGTTACGGATGTTGAAAGATTTTTATCAGCACTGCCAATCAGTCCACCAGTATTAGATTCTCCATCAATAGTGGTATTATTTACAGAGTTATTATCAATTAGAGTAGTTGCTACTCCTTTTGAATTACTTGTTACTCCAATGAGTCCTGCCGTTTCATTTTTTCCAGTAAGCGTTGCCCCAGAGACAGAATTATTTAAAAAGTTTGAGCCCCCTGTCCATCCACCACATATTCCACCGACAGAATTTGTGTTTGCTGCATTAATGGTAACATTTGTGCTTGTTGAGCCGGTAACATCATCTTGGCAAGATCCCGCAATTCCACCATACTTGTAAGTTGATCCTACAGATGCAGCTGGATCGGAAGTTATTGTAACAGTATTAACAATTCCATTTATAATGGCACCGCCATTTTGGTTTCCTGCAATTGCTCCACAAGAGGCAGCGTAACAATAAATATTAACTGGAACGCCGGATCCATCAACCGTAACATTGGTAGCTCCTCCTCCATTTAGTTTTCCAACAGCTACCCCAGTAGCCGTTTTTCCTATAATATTTGCTCCTTCAAAAGTAATATCGTGAAGAGTTGCTCCAGCTGAAAGATTTCCAATGAAACCAGTTTCATTATTATTATCGGGCAAATTAATATTAAGATTTTGAATTTTAAAACCACCCCCATTGTATTTTAGATTATAGTCATATCCTCCTGGGGAGATGAGTGGTTTAAAATCTATTCCCGCTAAATCAATATCTGCAGTTTGTTCAACATATTCACCATAAGCTGCACATAATGACATCAAAAGGGATTTATAGTTTGGAATTAAGTAGGGTGTACCTATTGTTCCGTTTCCAGCAAGAACAGCTGTCAGTGGTACAGGACAATCAAAATCAACAGTCCCTCCAGTAAAGGGAACTGGAGTTAATACATTTATTCTTTTTTTTCCATATAGCCAAGATGAAAGAGTGCAAGTGGAGAATCCATTGGCATCTGAAGCTGAGCATATCCCATAGGTATTACTGTCATCAAAATTTATATATTGAGTGCCTGCAATTTCTGTATCTACAGAAAAAGTAGGAACTACTCCAACAATTGGATTACCGAATCCATTTTTTAAAGTAATATTAATTGTAGTAGTACTCACATCATCAACATCAACATTTGTTAATGATGAAGTTGCTGTTGATAAACTTGGCTCTACTACAGTTGGATCAATTGGATCAAAACCAGTTGTATCAAAAACTTTTCCACAGCTTAATAAAAGCAGTAAAAAAGCCAAAATAGTGAGCCTATTATTTTTCATTTCCAAGTATTATATCCCTTGTAATCTTTTCGACATTTCAGCTAGATTCTTGTCTATATAATGTAATAAAACCTAGATAAAACTCTCTAAACAAAATCTGCCAATATTTAGACTTAATTCTAGGCTAAGTATTTGAATTTTGTATAAAGAGATTTTTAGTGTACTATTGTAGTAGGTTAATTAAATTCTCGAGTAACATTTTCTTGATGTAACTCGAACCTTTCAACTACTATTTTTAGACTCCCGTCTTCGATAGTACTTTATTGCAAAAATCCAAAAATATTTAAACTTCAGGAGAATCGCATGAAAGGATTAGTATTATTTTTCGTTTTACTTACAATGTTAAAAAGTTTTGCCACAAACGTTCCTGTAAATGGAAAATTGCTATCGCCAAAAACGTACAATTTTTTTGTTCATCTTCCTGAGGGATATGATGAAAATAACTCTGCCGGTTATCCTGTACTTTTCTTTTTACATGGAAAAGGTGAAAGAGGACAAGCAAGTTATCAAGATGCTAATAATGTTTGGCAACTAGATATGAATATTTTAAATACAGTATTAAAACATGGGCCACCATTACTCATAAAAAATGGTACCTGGGATAATTCACTTCCTTTTATTGTTGTTTCTCCTCAATCAACTACTACTACTGGAGGATTCAATGGAAGTACAATTAAACCAATTTATGATTATATAGTTTCTTCTTATAATGTAAACACAAACAAAGTATATTCAACAGGTCTATCTCAAGGTGGAAATAGTACTTATAATTTTTTAAGAGATTATCCAGAGCTTTTAGCTGCAATTATTCCAGTTGCTGCTTGGGCCCCAACTCTAGATTGTTCTAAAATTAATCATGTTGCAGTATGGGGATTTCATGGTGATGCAGATACCACTGTTGGGTATGGTTCAGGTAAGGGAGCAATTAATCAAGTAAATAATTGTAATACAATTAATAGAGCGAAATTAACTTCATATGCAGGAGTTACACATAATTCTTGGACTAGAACTTACAACCTTTCAATGAGTAATTCATATAATCATGAAGACGCTAGTGATGATGCAACTAAAAATATTGGTGCTGATGGGCAAAGTTATCATGATATTTATAAATGGCTTTTAACTTTCTCGTTAGATAATTCAACTCCACCTCCAGCTCCTAATCAAGCACCTTCAGTTAATGCAGGGGCTGACCAAGAGATAACTCTACCAGCAACTTCAATTTCACTTTCTGCAAGTGCAAGCGATAGTGACGGTACAATTTCTTCAGTTTTATGGACTCAAATAAGTGGTCCTTCAATTTTATTATCAGGAGAAGATACAAATATTATTACTCTTTCAAATTTAGTTGAAGGAAATTATGTTTTTAATTTTACTGCGACTGATGATCAAGGTGCGAGTTCAACTGATTCAGTTTCTTTATTGATAAATCCAGATAGCACTACAACTCCACCAACGACTTCAGGTTCATATATAGAAGTAGGAACAACAGCTTGGGGGCATATTTATTTTCCCTATTTTGGAGGAGCAGCAAATGCTAACGAAACGAGAATATCAATTGGGGCTAGAGATACAGTAGAGTTTTCAATTAAAATTACTCAAGGTAGTGCAACTGTAGATGGACTGTATATTGGTCTAATGATGGGTTATGCA
Organism: uncultured Bacteriovoracaceae bacterium; assembly: GCA_964352945.1. GTDB lineage: Bacteria > Bdellovibrionota > Bacteriovoracia > Bacteriovoracales > Bacteriovoracaceae > CAYGTU01. The sequence continues at coordinate 51,931 of CAYGTU010000001.1, read as the reverse complement.
ACAAGAGAAGTAATTATTGGAAATTATATAACTTCAGTTGGTTCAGATTGGGTAACAGTATCGATTCCACTAGCTGAATTTAATTTTCCTGCAGATAAATTAGCTCAAGGCTTATATTTATTTAAATTTAGAGCACTGGGTTCTTTTGGTGGATCACATTTTGCTTTTGATGAAGTGAAATTAATTGGTGGTGGAGAAAGTGAACTAGTTCTTTACGGAGATTCCCATGAAGACTCTGCAAGTGAAACAGCTGTAAGTGCCTCTACAGAATATATTTTTGTAAATGAAAGAGCGACTTTAGGTGGTGTAGGTTCAACTCCTGTAATTGAAGAAGAACCACCAGTTACTTCAACTTCAGGTTCATATATAGAAGTAGGAACAACAGCTTGGGGGCATATTTATTTTCCCTATTTTGGAGGAGCAGCAAATGCTAACGAAACGAGAATATCAATTGGGGCTAGAGATACAGTAGAGTTTTCAATTAAAATTACTCAAGGTAGTGCAACTGTAGATGGACTGTATATTGGTCTAATGATGGGTTATGCAACAAGAGAAGTAATTATTGGAAATTATATAACTTCAGTTGGTTCAGATTGGGTAACAGTATCGATTCCACTAGCTGAATTTAATTTTCCTGCAGATAAATTAGCTCAAGGCTTATATTTATTTAAATTTAGAGCACTGGGTTCTTTTGGTGGATCACATTTTGCTTTTGATGAAGTGAAATTAATTGGTGGTGGAGAAAGTGAACTAGTTCTTTACGGAGATTCCCATGAAGACTCTGCAAGTGAAACAGCTGTAAGTGCCTCTACAGAATATATTTTTGTAAATGAAAGAGCGACTTTAGGTGGATCACTGTAATTTTAAAAAAGATACATAAAGGAATAATTATGAAATTTATAATAGTGGATGATGAAAAGTTATTGGCCAAAACCATTGCAGAAGTTCTTGGTGAGCTGGGCTTTGATGTTAAGATAGCTTTTGATGGGGCCCAAGCTTTGGAGATGATACAATTTGAAGAGTTTGACTTAATTATTTCAGATATTGATATGCCCTATATAAATGGAATTGAATTAGGTCAGATTCTAAGAAGTCTAAATATTATGACAAAAATAATTTACATGTCTGGTGCCGCGGAAGCTTATAAAAATAAGTATAAAGAAGAGTTAGCTGCAATTATTCCATTAAAGGTTATTGATAAGCCTCATCTCTTTACAGAGTTAATTTCACTCGTTAGGGGAGCTTCATTAATTAAATCAGAATATGGGGTGATCTAGAGATCTACCCCAATAACTTTATCAGAATTCATTAACGGAGCGATAATTTGATTAGTATTTGGATTGAATCCTATGTCAGCAAGGCCTTTTGGCCCTTGAAAAAGAAGTGTAGAAGCTCCTGAGCCGTTAACTTGCCAAACAGTTCCAGTCCACCAGTCAGAAACAATGAAGTTTCCTTCATTATCAAACTCAATTCCATCAAGTCTTCCAAGGCCTTCTTTTGTTATTTCTGCAACTAACTTTGATTTTAAATTAACTGAATAAAGCTTTCCAATCTCTTTTACTGACCAGTCTTTTTTCATACCTTTACCCCAAGAAGCAACATACATAAGATCATCTTTAATTAATAGACCATTAGGGTGAGGAACTTTTTTTCCACTAAGCCATTTTTTAGCTTTTCCATTTTTGATAATCCAAATCTGAGATTTTACAGTATCAGAGACATAGAGATTTCCAACTTTATCTATATCGATATCATTAAGAAATTTAGCACCTTTAATTTTGTATTTTTTTACAATAGTAGCATCTGTAATATCTATTTTTAAAACTTCATCGATGTCAGTTACAAATAAATAATTCCCTTTTACTCTCATACCTTTTGGAGCATTCAAATTTGAAACCCATTTAGAAGAAATTGTTTTTCCATCTTCAGATAGAATTGAAATATGACCTTTCTTATCTTTTTTAATATTACTTCCATCCATATTTGAAACAAAAATTCTATTTCTGGCGCTGTCATAAAAAGCTGATTCAGGGTTTTTAATATTCTTTGTGTTCTCCCAATTGGCCGTTTCTGTTTTTCGAGTCGCACAGGATTGAGTTAGCAAAAAAATTGAAAGTAAAATAACGATAGGGTTAATTTTGTTTTTTATCATAAAATTCCTTTTTTAAGATTAAGATTAACCTTAAAAAAGAAATTTTGATAGAGGAATATTTCTGACAATTTGAATCAACCTAAATAGTATTTTCAATTTTCTCACAAAGCTGAGTAACAGGGGAATACATTGAATTTTCTAATCGGTTAATATAGCTTTTTATCGATTTTTGAAATAAATATGATTGTTCTTTAAATTGTAACGCCAATGCACCAAAATTTTGCATCTCATTACTAACTCTCACAATCTCAACCTTACTTGATTTTAATTCTATACCATCAAATTCAATCTCAAGCCTCGCATCTGCACCAACGCCATTTTGAAAAGTTGTTATATATTTGGCTAAATTATAACTTTTAAGAAGTGCTCCAGACTCAGAAATATTGATTGTTTCAAGTTCTATTTTTTGATTATTGATATGTAGATAAGTTTTTAATTTCACATGATATCTCGGAGAAGTTCTCCACCACTGAAATTTCGAATCTGCTAATGCACGAAATTGATTCGACTGAATAAAAAGTAAAAAAACTAAAACATAAAAGACTGAGGAAACAAATGGTGCAGATGAATTGTGATAAGCACCCATCATAGAAATATGATAATTATTAAGCGCAACTAGCGGTATGCTTATAATTAAAAGAAGCGCTGTTACTGTATGGGAGAATAAAAATCCAATAGAGATAAGCAAGAAATTAAGCATTAAAATTAGATTAATGTCGCTTAAGTAATTAAAGGCGAGTGGAAATTGAAGAATGGAAAGGTCGGTTAAATACATCGCCTGAAAGGGAAAACTCATGCTCAGTAGAAAAAAGAAGGCGCTTAAATACTTAAAAATTTTTGGTTCGTCTCTCATAAATCCTCGTTGGTAAAATCGTGACAGTATCCTAAAATATTTTGTACATATTTTCTGGCTTCATTTAATTTCGGACTATTAATCCAATCCTCATGATAATCTTTCATTTGTCTTTTTACCCTGGAAGGTCCTGAATTATAGCTAGCTAAAATAACAGCTTCTCTTGGATATTTATAATTATATTGATTTAGTAATTCACTATTTTTTTCCTTGTTCCAATATTCATCAATCTTAGTCATATAACGACTTCCACCGATTAGGGATTTTTTAGTATTAAGTCTCCAGTCGTTGGTTTCATTAAGGATTCCAGATTCAACTTGATATCTGATTTGCATATAATTTAACTTATTAACTTTTTTATTTATAGGCCAATGAGGATTCATTTTACTGATCTCGTGAGCAGCTAGGGGAGTTATCTGTGTGAGTCCAATAGCTTTGGCGCTACTTACAGCATTAGGATTAAAGGAAGATTCTTGGGCCACAAGTGAAGCCAGTAGAGTGGGATTAACTTGAAACTCATCACTATGATCCGTAAATATATCTTTAATTTTTTTGTTAACATCAAAATCAGCATAATTTTTTACCTGAAAGCTTAATCCAATTGGACACTCAGGATAGCCTAGTTTGGTGCTATATATGATATTTTGGTATTTATCTTTTAGGTTTATTTTTAAGGAATAAATAAGCTCTGGATTAAGTTTAATGTTTTTAATCTTATAGTTAACAATTTTATCATTTTCATATTTTTCAACATTACTTAATTTTAAAAGATCGATTGTATTACCATTTAAATTAAGGGTAGGAGTAAGCTCTTTTTCTTTAAGCATCTGAATATTGATTTCATAAGGGCGATGAAATAATAAATAGGGAGAGTCGATATAGATCATCGTATTTTCACTGGCCAGAAATCTACCTGGGTGAATATCTAATTCCTTAGTTTCTTTTTCAACATGAACAAAATCAACCGCACCAAATGGTGTGATAGGACCTGCACAAGAAACTACTTGTAACAAAATCGGAATCATGAACAATGAAGATATTTTCATAGCATTCACTCCAGTAGGAATTTCGTGTTAGATTTTTCTTACGATAGGGCAACTCAGAACTTCCTCTCTAATACGAACTTTGTACAGCTTCAGCGTGAACAGTCTCACAGGGAACTAAAAAAGCCTTGTAGTTGAAGGCTTCTTTATTCTATGTTGTTACATAAGTGTTTAAGATAAATAATTGAAAATACCACTAAAAATAAGCATTTAAGCTCTTATAGTATATTTGTACTTTATTGAATTTTTTGTTTATTTTGCCATTAATTGGCGGCAGTACGATATTTATAAAAAACAAAATATGAGGCAAAACCAGCAGCTGTTGCCGTAAGAGCATATGGAAAATGGCCACCGATAGCAAATTCAAGTAACCAGATAACTAGACTTATGATCATTGAATAGATGCAGCTCATTTCATCTAGTTTATCTTGAAAATAAAGTCCAATAAGCATAGGAGCAAAAAAGCAAACTAAGCCAAGAGCGTAAGATACTTCTAAAATGCCATAAATATCTTCACCTAATAAGGCTACAATTACACTTAAGGCAGTTGTTAAAAATACTGAATAACGGCTTAATTTAATTGGTCTAACTTTTGGATATCTCTCTACTAGGAAATTATGTGAAAGAATACTGGCCGGAGCTAAAATGGCAGAAGTAATGGTACTTAGTACTGCTGAAAAAATGGCAATAATAAAAACGATTCTTACTCCTGTTGAAAGATAGTTTTTTGCTAGGTAGGGAATAATTGAGGGAACTTCATGACCTATTAATTTTACAGAGATTACTCCAAGTATTGCAGGCATTGATCCAATAACTAAATAACCTAATCCTGCTAATAAACATCCAATTTGAGCAACTCTAACTGATTTAGCAGCAAAAATTCGCTGGCCTAAATCTTGTCCAGTTAAGTTTCCTAGAGAAGCAACCACAAAAACAGAAAGCCAATTAAAAAACTCTTTTGAATTTTTAATTGGAATGAGAACTTTTTTATGTTCGGCAACTTGAGACCAAAGTTTTTCAAATCCAATAAAGAAGTTTCCATCCCCAAAACCAGAGAATACATTATAAAACATGATGGTTAATCCAACGATGATAAGAATTAATTGAAAGCTATCTGTAAGAGAAACTGAGAGTAGGCCACCAGTTAGTGTTAGTACCATTGAAAGAACAGCGATTCCCAAAACGGAAGCAAATAAACTCCAGCCAAAAAATGAATGAAGCATATGAGCGAGAGAAATTAACTGAACGGCTATCCAACCCACATAAATGGGGATATTAGCAAAAACAGTTATTAATTCTACTTTTGTCCCAAATTTCTGTTTGTAAAAATCACTCATCGTATAGAGCTTCATTTCCCAAAGAGGTTTTGCTAAAAAGAGTCCAGCAAATATTAAACAAAAACCAGCTCCGTATGGTTCAAGAGCTGCGGCCCTCAATCCTTCACGAGCAATTTCGTCTGTCGCAGTAATTAGAGTTCCAGCACCAAACCATGTAGCAAATAAGCAGAAGGTAGTTAACCAAAGATTAAAGTTTCTACCACCAACCAAAAAGTCTTCATCGTTTTTAACTTGATAGTTTGACCACAGTGCAATACCAAAAATTACAACTAGAAAACAAACTAGGCTGATTAGTAAAATATTATCCATTCATCTATTATAGGTAAAAAAAGCCCCCTGAATAGGGGGCTGTAGATTATTCTTCTTCTTTTTTAGCTTCTTTCTTTTCAGGAGCTGCTTCGGCCTCAGCTTCAGCAGCATCTTCCGCTGCATCCTCTTCAACAACTTTTGGAGCTCTACAGCTTACGATTGTTTCTGTTGGCTCATCATCAAGAGTAACACCTGCTGGAAGTTTAATGTCTCCAGCTTTGATTGTTTCTTCAAGCTCTAGAGCAGAAACATCAATATCAATATGCTCTGGAATTTTTTGTGGGTCAGCTGTAACACTAAGAGTTTCATGTAGAAGTGAAACAACTCCACCAGCTTTAACACCTGGAGCAGTACCAGTTATATGAAGTGTAACAGCTACAGTAGTAGCTTCCCCAGCTTTTAGCTTATGAAATTCTACATGTAGAATTTTATGAGTTACTGGGTGTCTTTGAATTACTTTTGCGTTAATTAAATGTGTAGTACCACCAACATTTAATTGAAAGATTTTACCACTGTGAGCATAAACTTTTTGAAAGCTTAATAAGTCAACAGAAATAGGAATTGATTTATCTAAATCTCTTCCAAAAATATTTCCAGGAATTGTTCCTGTTTTTCTTTTTAGATTTAAAACGCTTTTACTTTGATTAAGATCTCTTTGATCTGCCTTTAATGTTTCTGTACTCATATTAATCCTTTTGATAGTTTCCAGTTTTATCTGAGAATTATAGCAAAATTCCCCTCAAACTCAAACAAATCAATTTTAATGCCTCACAAGGTATTAAACTACTCAGGTATCATAAGATATTGCCTGACTTTCCGAGTCATGAGATTAAACAGCTTATCTTTCATAATAGAGTTAATTCTAAATATTATAAGGACTAGTTGAAATGAAAAAAGTTTTCGTGATTTTTATTTTATTATTATGTGTTGCATCTTATGCATCTCAAGGCTTTTTAGAAATAGCCAAAGTATATAACTATAGTTGCATGACAAAACTTGAGCCTGGGTATTATACATTATCTAAAAGAGAAACTTTCGTCTTTGAAGAAACGAATATGCCCGCACCGTTAGCAGATTCATCAGAAATAAAATTTTGTCATGATATTTATGAATTTGGCGTAAAAGATTCTATCAATTTTCCAAGACTTGAAATTAAAGAGGCGACGAAAGTATTTTCAAAGTCTGATGTTAGATTCTTTGATATTAACCAAAATGGAAAGTTAGATATTAATGATTATATTGAAAGAGAACTATCATCAAAATACGGGACAGAATTAAAAGTTAATCTTTTTCATGAACTTAGATTTAAATTTCATCCCAATATTAGAGTTAATAAAACTTTAGGTTTTGCTATGGACTATATGTTAGATGATGCTAATAAAGCAATCTGTCCAGGGGAGAGAGAGTATAACTCAGACAGTCCTCTTTATAAAGTTCTACGAGATGTTGTAGGTAACGAGACAGAGGCGATTTATGTTGCTAAAGAGCAAGGAAATAAAAATAACGACTTAATTTTAATTGAAGAGAGCCTATTAAGAAAAATTAAAATTCGTTCAAGAAATGCCGACTTTTATTGGCCAGCAAATTTAGAAGAACCTTATAAATACCATGAAGGTCAAAAAGAATATAAATTAACTTCTATAACAGAACTAGGCTTTCAAGATATTTATCATGGAGCTAATTTGGGACCTTCTCATGACAAAAGATTTGGATGTGTCCCCAAAATTTCTAATTAGATATTTTCAAAAATGATTGATTTTAAAGATTCATAATCGACAGGTTTGTCGAGTACTTCAATTGCGCCAAGCTCTATTAGTTCTTGATCTTTTAATTCGGAATAACCAGTGACTAAAACCACAGGTATATTGAAATGGCTCTGGGTAACTTTTTTTAATAGATCGATTCCCGTACCATTAGGCATTTTTATATCTGAGACAATAAGGGAGATATCATGGTTATTAACCACTTCCCAAGCGTCCTTTCCGCTGTTGGCAGATAGAACCTCAATCTCATCAAATTCGAACATTTCTTTATAGATTTCTACCAGTTCAACTTCGTCGTCTACGAATAATAGTGGTCGGTTGGTGATTGTGCGA
>CAYGTU010000001.1:24904-44131 GCA_964352945.1 uncultured Bacteriovoracaceae bacterium | reverse complement strand
TGATAGTTATTTTAATATTACAATAAAATGGGAAAAATAAAAATGATTAAAGAAGACAAATACAAAACATATTTAGAACAAAACCTGACATTGATGTCTCCTTTGTCAAATTGGATCTCAAATTGTGCGAATTTTTGTGCACTTATAAAACAAGAGTTCAATCATCATTGGGTTGGATTTTATTTTGTAGATAATATTAAGAAAGAATTATATTTAGGTCCTTTTCAAGGACCTCTTGCTTGTACTGTTATTCCATTTGGAAAAGGTGTTTGTGGAAAAGCATGGGAAACATTAGAAACACAAGTTGTAACAGACGTACATCAGTTTGAAGGACATATTGCTTGTAGCTCGCAAACAAATTCAGAAATTGTAATACCGTTAATTTTAAACAATGAATTTATTGGTGTACTTGATATTGATTCTATTAATTTTTCTGAATTTAATGAAAGAGATAGGTTTTATTTAGAACAAGCTTGCCAGGATTTATTAAAAACTAAGAATTAATTGACCTGATTTTTTATCAATCAGGTCAATATTATGTTTAACTAATAATTATTTCTTTTTTCTACTTTTTTTCTTATCTTTTTTCTTTTTCTTTTCTTTCTTTTTCTTTTCCTTTTTTTTCTTTTCTTTTTTCTTTTTAGTTTCAATATCTAAAACAGGTGCAGTCGCTTTCTTAGCAACTTTCTTTTTTGTTGCCTTTTTTGCAACCTTCTTCTTGGCTACTTTTTTCTTAGCAACTTTCTTTTTAGCTGCCTTTTTTGCAACTTTCTTCTTCGCTACTTTTTTCTTAGCAACTTTTTTCTTTGCTACTGCCATTTAAGACTCCTTTAATAATCTTATTCTGATCTCTTATGCTTTTATTATCGGTTTATACTTAAATATCGGTATAGGTCTATAATTTCTTAACAAAATTCTAACAAATTATCTTATAATTAGGTTTTATTATAACGATAAGGCATAAAATCAACATTTAGGGATAATTTTGGCAAAAACTAGAAAAAAAAAGAATACGAAAGTTAAAACAACTTCATTCAAGTCCCTTGAAAAGATTCCTTTTGCTGAAACCGTTAGTATAAAAGGTAAGAACTTTAATACCAGTAAGTTTTTTAATAGAGATATGAGTTGGTTGGCCTTTAATGAGAGAGTTCTTTATGAGTATATTGAAGACCGTAATCCGCTCTTAGAGCGCCTAAGATTTTTAGATATATTTAGATCAAATAATGATGAGTTCTTTATGAAAAGGGTTAGTCTACTTATTACTAAGATAGAATCCGGAGATAGAATTTCAAGTATGGATGGAAGAAGCTCTTTGGATCTGTACAATGAATTTTTAACTCACATTAGAAAAAACTGGACTGAAGCAGATAAGATTTTCAAAACAAAGATTATTCCGGATTTAGAGAAAAACAGTATTAAATTTTATTCATGGAAAGAGCTGACTCATTTAGAAAAGGTATATTTAAAGGAATATTATAAAGAAAATATTTTCCCAATCCTCACTCCACTTGCTGTAGATGCTGGACATCCTTTTCCTTTTATCTCAAATCTTTCAAAATCAATTGGGGTTTGTGTTAAAAGACCTGACCAAAAAGGAAAGTATTTTGCTAGGGTAAAAATCCCTTCAGAAATTGATCAGTGGATTCCTTTAAAAGCAAATAGTAACTTTAGACACCGTTTTGTTAACATAGAAGAGATTATTCAAAACAATATTAAAGATCTTTTCCCCGGAATGATTATTGATAGTTCTCTCATTTTTAGAGTAACTAGAGATGCTACCATGGAAGAAGATGATGATGAAATTGAAGATTTAATGGAATGGGTTACTGAAGGACTCAAAGAGAGAAAATTTTCTTCAGTTGTAAGACTTGAAGTGGATAGCCTTGAAAGTAAGTGGCTAATTAACTTTCTAAAATCAGAATTAGAAGTGGTAGATGAGCAGATTTTTGTCATGCCTTCATTAATCAATTATTGTAATTTTTCTAATATAATAGATCTTAATATAGAAAGCTTAAGGTTTAATCCTTTTGTAGGTGAAAATTATCTTCCATTTGATAAAGTCGATAACGAATCTAATATTTTTAACGAAATTTCAAAAAGAGATCATTTAATTCATTTCCCTTATCAAACCTATCAGTCAACAGTAGAGCGTTTTTTGTTAGCAGCTTCAAATGATTCTAAAGTAAGAGCGATAAAAATTATTCTTTATAGAACTGATGCGGATGGAAGGTTAATAGATATTTTATTAAATGCAGCTGAAAAGAAAATTCAAGTTGCCGTAATTATAGAATTAAAAGCTAGATTTGATGAAGAGAGAAATATTAAATGGGCCAGACGCTTAGAAGACTCTGGAATCCATGTTGCTTATGGTGTAAGTACTTATAAAACTCACGCTAAAATGGTAATGGTGGTTAGACAAGAAGCTAAAAAGTTAAAAACATATGTAAATATTGGTACAGGAAATTTTAATGGTCAAACAAGTAAGCACTATACTGATTTAAGCTTTTTCTCAAGTAAGAAGAATGTAGTAGAAGAAGTAGTACATGTTTTTAATTATTTGACAGGTAGATGCTTAGAAGGGGATTACAAAAGATTACTAGTAGCTCCATTTAACATGTCTAAAAAATTTATAGCTCATATTCAAAATGAAGTAAAAAGTGCTCAACAAGGAAAACCCGCAGAAATAATAGCTAAGATGAATCAATTAGAGGATCCCTTTATTATTGATGCGCTTTATAAGGCAAGTCAAGCTGGAGTAAAAATCATGCTTATCATTCGAGGTTTTTGTACTTTAAAGCCTGGAGTGAAAGGATTATCTGAAAATATTAAAGTGGTTTCTCTAGTAGGAAGATTACTTGAGCATTCAAGGATCTATTATTTTAGAAATGGTGCTGCTAAAAATAATGAAGGTGTTTTTTATCTTGGTTCTGCTGACTGGATGAGTAGAAACCTACATTCTAGAATAGAAGTAATAACGCCAATTAATTCTCAAGAGCTTAAAGACAAACTCTTTAAGATATTAGAGGTAACACTCAAAGATAATCAAAATATTTGGGAATTAAATGGAAAAGGGATATATAATAGAAGAGAAAACGATAAGAGTAAGTTTAAAGCACAAGAATGGTTTATCGAAAATAAAAAGGAATTATAGTGGAAGTTCTTCTGATTAGACATGCTCACGCAGAAGAACGTGAGGATTGGAAAGAAAAAGGAATTTCTGATGACCTTAGACCATTAACAAAAAAAGGAATTCATCGTTTTGTTGAATCCCTTGTAGGTCTTTCAAAGTATGTTTTAAAAATCGATCATATTTATACGAGTCAATTAACTCGTGCTGTTCAGACTGCTGATATACTCCATGGATTTTATAATGATACTGAGTATGAGATAATTGAAGAATTAAATCCAGATGCATCAATTGAAGATATTAGGGCCATAATTTTTGATCATAAAGATACTGATGTAATAGCTTTTGTAGGTCATCAACCTGAGTTAGGTTATATTTGCTCCGATTTAATATCAGAAGTCCCAGATGCAAATATACGTTTTAAGAAAGGTGGAATGGCCTTACTTCACTTTGAAAACGGTGAAGCCTATCTTGAGTGGTTATTAACTCAAAGACAATTAATTCATTTTGGAAAATCAGATATTATTTTAGATATTTAAAAAATTACTGTAAAACTTGGTCAACTTTTGTCATTCCATCAGACATATCAAGTAAAATCCCTTGAATTAATCCAATCCTTGGAGCTGTAACTTTTTTTACAGGTAAATCTTCTAGAACTTTAGAAATAAGTGTTAGAGCTGGAACAATAATATCAGCTCGATCAGGCCTTAAATCAAATTTTTGAATTTTTTCAAGATAAGATGTTTTTTCTAAAATTTTAAGAATTAGGTTTATTTCTTCGACGGTTACGAATTTTGAACTTTTATTCCAAATTATGTTTTTTAGTTTTATTAATCTTCTAAAATTCCCACCGGTACCAACAACTGTAAGATTTTTACTATTTTTTAATTCTTTTTTTAGGAATGTTTTCACGCTTTTTAATTTTTCATTAATAGCCTGATCAATTTCTTTTTTATTATTATGTTTTTTAATAAACTCTAAAAGTCTAACCGTACCTAGATCAATGCTATTACTGCTTATGATGTCTCCATCTTCAATAAGGGATAACTCGAGAGAACCACCACCTAAATCAAAAAGTAGATAGTCAGCATTATCATCGATTTCGTCACTATTTTGAATTGCTTTTAAAATTAAGTCTGCTTCAGTATTCCCAGAAATAGTATGAATCTTAATGCCAGATGATTTATAAATAGCATCAATAAATTCCTTACTATTTTTAGCATCTCTTAAAGCAGAAGTTGCGACGGTTCTACAGCGAGTAACGTTAAGATTATCTAAAGTAATTCTTATTTCCTTAAAAGTTTTTTCAGCATATTTTATAAATTTCTTGGAGAATAATTGTTTTTCACTAAATGCATGAGTACCGAGTCTGATGGGAATACGAATTTTTTCATCAACTAGTATCTTGTCTTTATTTTTAAGATCAGCAGTTGTTAATCTAATTGCATTGGACCCAATATCAATGGCAGCGATTCTTTCCATTATAAAATTCTATAGAGTAAATGAATGAAAGTAAAATAAAATTAAAGATCACAGTCCAATGACTTATTTTTTACACAGTCTTTTTCTTTTTTTTTATCTAAATATTTTTTATCTTTATAGTATTGCTGATAGTCTCTTTTTTCTTGATATCTTTGCTGGTGATCTGAAATTGAGTCAACTGGAGAGTTGGAAAGGCTTGATCCTAAGAAATTTGCAAGTTGTGTGCAACTAATTAAAAAGGGAATAAAGACGTATATTTTCATTTGAGTAGTATAAATTAAGCTATATTTTTTGCAAAATCATATAATTCTAATTCTACCTTTTTTTAATCAAGTATTTTTGCTTCAAAATACTTCGTGATAACAAGTTGTTATATCTTTTATATTCCTTTAAATTCACTCATTAAATTGATATAATTTAGTTAGTTCTTAAGTTTCATCGAAATTACCTTCATGAGAGTATTTTAGAATAACCAAAGGGGAATTGTATAAATTATCAAGATCTTATAGGAAAACGCGTTTTATCAGCAGATTTCGGACTAGGTAAAGTTATTGCTATCAATGAAAAAGATTTCAAAGATAAAACTTATTTAGTTGTAAAACATGAAGTTAAAAATGCAAAGAGCTTTGTTCCAGCTGATGGGGATGCCTATCGATTTCTTATTTCTTCTGAAGATTTTTTAAAGGCAATAGCCCCACTTTCAACTCCTATAGTACTTAAAGATTTTGAATCAAAAAAAGATCGAATTAACTATTTTAAAGAAAACTCTAAAAATCAAAAATTAGAAAAAATAGTTGATGTCCTTAGAGAACTTCATTCTCTAAGTGATCAAGGGTCAACTGAAGTAGTAGCTTATAATAAGCTTATCAATACTCTTGCTCTAGAATACTCAATAGTTATGGATAAATCTGTTGATGAATCCAAATCCGTTATTGAAGGTATGCTAAAAGCTTAATTTTACACGTAATATTCTTGTAATTTTTACAAACATTCTTTAATAAAATCTAAAATCATTGTATTGTTTAGCCTTTAAAAGAGGGACAATAGATATGAAATTATTAATTTTAGTTTTTCTTAGCTTATCTATTCAGGCACAAGTCATTCAAAATAAAGGACCTTATTTTTCAGTAGAAGACTCTTCTCAAAAAGATATTATCGATGACTATATAACATTTAAAATGAAAAACTATGCTTTAGATAAGTATAAGGTTAAAGGTTTAGAGTTTAGTTTCTTTAAGAATTCTTCAAAAGATAATTTTAGGCTTCCAAAAAGAGGGTTCGATTCATCGAATTATAAGCAAAACAGCTTAGGATTTGGTTACAAATACAATAATGAATATGAAACATGGGGATTTACTACAATCGAATACGGTTTTTGTATGGGATTTACAACCTTGTTAAGAAAATTTCATTATTTTGCCTCTTATGATGCTTCCAAAGTTGCACCCTATAATAAAGAAACTCAACTTGAACAATGGAGTAAATATTATCAAGAACTAATTGATAAAGTTATGAGAAATGAAAAGGTTGTATTTCCAGGATTTGCTTCTCTTTATGAGCTTTCTCGTTCAAGTCTTCACAACTACTTTCGACGTCATGTAGCTGATCAATGGGCAATCCAAAATATTAATTTTTCTGGAGTACTTTCTTGGTATATGCCGCCCTCCATGAATAAAAAGGAAGTTAAAAAGTTTAAAGGTGAAATTGATTTTTATTTAAGTAGGAACTTTGAACCAATTGTTATGATGTATACTAATGAAAGACAAAGTGAAGGAATTCATGTAACAAGAGCAATCAAAACTTCTGAGATTAATACTAGAGGTTGTTTTAATATCACTATTCTTGAAACATCGGGACGCGAATTTAGAGAATGGGAAGTTTGTCCAGATCATCCACAAGATGTTTATAGATTTGCTTCCAATGAAAAAGCCTATTTTTCGGAATTTTATCACCGTCTTAAGCAATAAATAATTCTTATTACAAAAAACAACTTAATTCATTATACCTATGGCTTCTTTTTCTTTATCTTAAGTTAAGAAAAGGAGGCAATTATGTCTGATATGAATCGAAGAAATTTAATTAAGTCCGCTATGATTGGGGCAGGTGTCCTAATGGCGAGTTCTAGTCCTGTAAAAGCAGCTATGAAAAGTTGTGGGTTAACTCCAGCTCAAACTGAGGGACCATTTTATCCAATTGCTGATCAATTAGATAAAGATAATGATTTGACCTTTGTAAAAAATAGAAATCAAAGGGCTTTAGGGGAAGTTATCATTATTTCAGGAGTGGTGAAAAATGATCAATGTCAGCCTGTAGCAGGTGTTCTTGTTGAAATTTGGCAGGCATGTGCTAGTGGAAAATATAATCACCCAGGAGATCCAAACCCAGCAAAATTGGATCCTAATTTTCAGTATTGGGGGCGTGCTATAACGAATAATAAAGGCGAATATATTTTTAAGACCATTAAGCCAGGCCACTATCAAGCGACAGACACTTGGATGAGACCAGCTCATATTCATTTTAAAGTTCATCGCAGAGGGTTTCAGGAATTAACATCACAATTATATTTTAGTGATGATAAATATAATGCTAATGACCGAATTTTGCAGTCTCTTTCCCGCGAAGATCAAAATCGAGTCATAGTAGATTTAAAGCCTGGGACTCAGAATTATGGTTTACTAAAACCTAGAGTTGGTAACTTTGATATAACAATTTTAGGAGCTTAAAATGTTTGGATTAGGAATAGGGGAAATTGCTTTAATATTAGTTGGCGGATTTTTGATTATTGGTCCTAAAAAGTTACCTGAAATGGGTAAAAGTTTGGGAGAAGGAATTAAAAACTTTAAAAAAGGTATAGGACAAATTTCAGAATAGTTATTTATTTTTTAAATATGCTAAAAGATAGTCTTGTTTAATTTTTGTATTAAAACTTTCTATATGTTTTGAATTGTTAAAAATTTTAATTTTTTTCTTTTCAGATTTTAAATTTTCAAAGATACGATGAGCAAACTTTACAGGAACTACCTCATCATCTGTTCCATGGGTGATGAGGATATTTTCTACTTTTAAGTTTTGGTGATTTAAATAAGCGGAATAATGATCATTAACAATCATAAATCCCAGCGGTGCGAGAAAAAGTGTTTGCCAGTGGCGCTTAAAAGTATCGTAAAGTACATACTGGTAAGAGAGAAAGGACGAGTCAACAATAAGAGCATTTACTTTATCTTGAAATCTCGAGTTCGCTAACGTTGTAATTGCAATATTGCCACCAACGCTTTGACCAAGGACATATAATTTTGAATTTTTAAGCTCTCTATGTTTATTATAGATAAATTCAAAAGTAGCAATTGATGAAAAATGGATATTTTTTTTAGAGAGTTCACCTTCTGATTTTCCAAAACCCGGATAATCAAAAATAAAAACATCAAATCCCTTTTTTACTAACCATTCAACATACTTAAAATGATAAGAAATATTATGAGAATTTCCATGAAAGTGAATAATAGTTTTATTAATAGCTTCAATAGGTTTTGGTTTTAAATGCCAGATATTAATTTTATTACCTAGATACTCAAAGAAATATTCCTCATATCGGATTCCTCTAGCTAGAGGAGTCTTTCCCATTTTTTTTTCAGCTTGATAGAGTCTTTGCTCGCAAGATCCAAAACTTATTAAAATTGTTAGTAGGATAAAAAATTTAATCATGAAATCAATTTATCATAGGGAAATTAAAAAAAAAGTTTATTATTTAAGGCTTGCAAAGCTAGCTGAGTAAAAGAGTTGGTTATTGATCAAGAAACCCAACAAAACACCGAAAAGAGACTAGGCTAATATATCAACTTAGCCTTAAAAAAGGTGATTGATATTAAAAGCTTAATTCTTTTAGTTTGTATTTCTTTTTATGTAACTTGTTTTGCACAAGAGCAAAAAATTGTTGTTATTACTGGATCTTCAAAATCACTTGGCCTTGAGATGGCAAAAAAATATCAAGCAGAAAATTATCATGTCATTTTTGCTTCAAGATCCTCTCCTCCAGAAGAATTTCTTGGCGTTAATAAAGGAACTTTTATTAAGCTTGATTTACTTGATGCTAAAAGTACAACTGATTATATTCCTATAGTCATGAAGAGATTTGGAAAGATCGATCTCTTAATTCATAATGCTGCAATGACTATAAGTGAGAGCGCTTACTTAAATAATGGAACTGATGTCATAAATAAATCGATGAGAACAAACTATCTCTCTCCAGTGGAAATGACTGCACAGTATTTAAAATTTGCTCAAGAGAGTGGCCAATCGGCAAAAGTTATATATATATCTAGTATTGGTGCTGTTATACCAAGAGAGAATTTTGCTGGATATAGCGCTTCAAAAGCCGCAAGCGAATCATATTTCATGTCTCTTCAAGATGAATTAAGAAGAGTTGATAATTCTATTATAGATCATCAGATATCAATAATTAGGCCAGCTTTAATAAACTCTGAATATACCCCAGGTATTCAAGGAGCAGCAGAGGATTTAGAAACAGCTAAGGCCTTACGCTCTCTTTCTCCAACTACTCCAGAGGATGTGGTAAGTAAAGTTTTTGAAACTTCTCAGAAAAAGAAAATGCCTCTTTTAACGAATGTAGGATTTGATGGAAAAGCTCTAAGCCTAATGAGAAAACTACTTCCTTATAGAGCATTTCAAATGACTCAACTTTTAGCTGAACAGACGGCGACCAGTTTAGTAAAAGTAAATCAGTGTTCGAAACATTTTTTTGATAAGTTTAATTCCACACAAATTAAGTTTATGAAAGGGATGACAAAGTTATCGGTCCTTGTTGGTGCTGGTTATGCTTTCTCTAAAACCGACATGGGTGAGAATGTAACAAGTGCAATAGATTTTGCTTACAATTTTTGGAATTTAATGCGAAATCGCTCAGATGAAATTAATACAAATTTAGAAGAAGTTATTTCTAAACAAGAGAAAAGAGATAGCTACTATATAGGTAAAACCTTTTCAAAATCATGTTCTGGTAAGTTTCAAGGAATGATGACCATGGAAGGAAATCTAGAGAGTTTTATGGAGCATTGGCAACATGCTCTTGAATTAGGTCTAGGTTCAAATCATGATGCTCTTTATGGAGACGTGGTAAAAGATCTTTATGCCAAAGCTAAAGACAATGGATTACTCAAAATGGTCTATATTAAGGTTTATGATAGAGTTGAAGTTGAAATGAAAGATGGTCAAATGACTCAGTTAAATGAATTTATTGACGTATATCAATTAGGAATTAAAGTATCTACTCAAAAAAGACTCTACCTAAATAAATTTGATGGTCAAGAAGAGTTAAATCCCTTTGAAGAAACCATGAATTATTATAATTGTGATCCTAAAAAAGTAACAGAGTTCTATAATAAAACTTATGATAAGAAGTATTTAAGCCAAGGAGCTGATATTGAAGTCAACTTTAGTCTTGGAGAAGTTAAAAATTTAGACTTCATTAAACCCTCTGAAGGCAAAGAATTCGAACATAATATGCTTTTCTTTGGATTCTAATATTTGTTAACATTAACGCATCATATCTATCTCTGGATGTAGTGCTTATATAGAATGATTTCATGGAACACTCAAGTTGTGGCGTTGGCTTTCTCGTATCTTTAAAAAATAATTTTAGTAATGAAAATTTACAGCGTGCCTTAACCGGTCTTAAAAATGTTGAGCATCGAGGCGGTATTGGTAAAGACCATGTTCTGAGCGATGGTGCAGGCATCCTAACTGATATTCCTTTTGAGCTTTTTGGATATGAAAAAGGTAAAGTGGCCATTGCTTCTATTTTTGGGCCACAAGATAAAGAAGAATTTAAAAAGTCGCTTGAGATATTTGAAAAGACTTTTGAGTTTAATTCACTGAAAGTTTTAGAATATAGAGAAATACCTATAGATGAATCTATTTTAAGCCCAGTTGCCAGAGAAAATTTACCTAAAATGATTCAAGCTGTAATTAAGAGACCAGCACATTGCAGAACAATGGCTTCCTTTGATAAATTACTTCACTTAACGAAACAGATGGTGCGAACAAAACAAAAAGAAGGTGGAATTTTAGGACAATTTTTCTTTAGCTCTCTTTCTTGTCATACCATAGTCTATAAAGCCCTAACAACGGGAGCAGACTTAGAAAAATTTTATCTGGATCTACAAAATAAAAATTATAAAACTCGTTTGGCCTTATTTCATAGAAGATTTAGCACGAACACGGTTTCAAGTTGGGATAAAATCCAACCTTTTAGATTAATTGGACATAACGGTGAGATTAATACTATTGAAGGGAATAAGAGTGCAGCTATCTCTAGAGAAAAACAAATCGGTTTACGACAAGATGAACTTATCACTCATCATGGTACATCGGACTCAGGAAATCTCAATGGAATGGTTGAAGCTTTAAAATATAGATCTTCAATTCCCAATATTACAGAAATACTTTCAATCTTGATTCCTCCAGCAGGAAAAAATACTAGTGCTTATTTTAAATTTTGGTCAAGAGCAATGGAGCCATGGGACGGTCCAGCTTTAATTGCCTACTGTGATGGAAAAAGAATTGGAGCAAGGCTTGATCGCAATGGATTTAGGCCAGCAAGATGGTGTAAAACTGAAGACACTTTTTATTTAGCGAGTGAAGCAGGTTGTTTTGAGTTAGATACGAAAAATGTTTTATCCCAAGGAACAATTTATGCGGGAAGAAATGTAAGTATTCATATCCCTAAAGGTGAGATTAGTTTTGCTAATCCGGATAAGACTGAAGCTTATAGAGATGCGCACTTTGATGCTAGACTTTTTGATTTTCCTTACCAATCAACTAAAGCGCATATTGATTTAAAAGAAAAAACTTCACTTTTTTATTACACGGAAGAAGAATTTAAAAAAGAATTGTATCCAATGATAATTAGTGGAAAGGAAGCTATTGGTTCCATGGGGGATACGGCCCGAAATCCAGCGCTCTCTCCTATTCATCGATCTATTTATGATTATTTTTTTCAAGGTTTTGCTCAGGTTACCAATCCACCCTTAGATTATATAAGAGAAAAACTGGTAACTGAACTACAAGTATTTTTAGGTAGAAAACCCAATATATTTGAGCCAAAAGAATTAATACCACCACCCATAGCCTTAAGACTTTCTAGTCCCATTATTAGTTTAGGTCAGATGGAGGCAATTAAAAATATTGAGAATACTAGACCTGAGCTTGCTTTAAAATCATCAGAGTTCTCCATTACCTTTCAAAGAAGTGGTGGTGAGAAATCTTTTGAAGAAAGCATTGAAAAAATTGTTAAAGATGTCGTTACTTCAGTTATTAACGGATCTAGTATTGTTATTTTGTCAGACAGAAAAGCTAATTTTGAAAACCCTCCAATACCATCAATTTTTGTACTTCATGCCATTCAATTAGAATTAAATCGATTAGGAATTCGTTTAAGAAACTCGATCGTTATTGATACTGCTGAAATTAAAAATGCTCACCAAGTTTCTGTTTTAATTGGTTTTGGTGCAAGTGCAATTTGTCCTTATTACGCTTTAGAATTTGCAAGAACGGGAGAGATTAGTGATGCCCAACATTTATTTCCTGATGAGAGAGAAAAGAATTTAATTAATGCTCTTGAGCAAGGTTTACTTAGAACAATAGCAAAAAGAGGAATTTCAGTTATTAGAAGTTATCAAGGAGCTGAATTATTTTCAATAATTGGATTTAGTGAAGAACTTTTAAAAAAATACTTCCCTCGTCATAAAACGATTATTGGTGGATTGACGACAAAATCTTTAGTAGATGAGATCTTAAAAAGATCATCAGAAGCTTTCACTCAAGAAAAAGTAAATAATTTTGTCTATAAAGAACACTCAGCTGAAAAAATGGGTGAAAAGCACTCAATGACTTCTAGACGTGCAAGACTTCTTCATCAGTCCTTAACTCAATTAAATGATTCTAAAGATGAAACGGGTTTAAATGAATTTTTTACAGATTTTTCTGAACCCATAAATATTAGACATATTCTTGATTATAAAAAAGTTTCGACACCACTTGAAAAAGTTTGCGAGGCAAGTGAAATAACCAAGACATTTGGTTGTGGAGCTATGAGTTTTGGTGCCATAAGCGCAGAATCTCAAAGAGATTTGATTAAGGCTTTTAAAATTGTGGGCGGAAGGTCTAATTCAGGAGAAGGTGGAGAAAATCCATTTTACTATGAAGATGGAACAACGGCCTCAGTTAAGCAAATTGCTTCAGGTCGATTTGGAGTAACAGCAGAATACTTAGTTTTAGGAAATGAAGTCCAAATTAAGATGGCCCAAGGAGCAAAACCAGGTGAAGGTGGGCAGCTTATGGGCGTAAAAGTTAACGCTGATATAGCACGTGCTAGATTTTCAAATCAAGGAGTTGATCTTATTTCTCCTCCACCTCAGCATGATATTTATAGTATTGAAGATCTTAGAGAGTTAATTTATGAACTCAAAGAACTTCATCCAACTGCTAAAGTAAGTGTAAAACTTGTTTCAAGCCGAAATATTGGAGCGATTGCTTTAGGTGTAGTTAAAGCTGGAGCTGATATTATTCAAATTTCTGGAGGAGATGGTGGAACAGGTGCCGCTTCACTAATGTCTATGAAACATGCAGGACTTGCTTGGGAGATTGGACTTACTCAAGTGCATGAAACCCTTTATAAAAATAATTTAAGAGAAAATGTAATCCTACGAGTTGATGGGGGATTACAAACAGGAAAAGATGTCATCATGGCAACTCTCATGGGAGCTGAAGAATTTGATTTTGGAAAAATTGTACTAGTTTCACAAGGCTGTATTATGGCCAGAGTTTGTGAGAAAAATACTTGTCCAACAGGAATAGCCACTCATGATCCAAAATTTAAAAAGCGTTACACGGGAAAAGTTGATGATGTAGTAAATTATCTTAAATATCTAGCTTATGATGTACAAAAACATTTAAAGCAAATTGGAGAGTTCTCTCTTAAAGATCTAGTAGGTAGACGTGATCTTTTAATAGACAATTCAACTCACAGTGAACTTATTAAAAGATTTAATTTAAATTTAGATTATTTTAAATCTTCCAATCAACACCAGTATTTTAAAGAGCATTGGCATAATGAAAGTGCAGGAGTTTTAAATAATGAAATCTATCTTGATTATAAGAATGATTCTATAAAAAAACTCTATCCCATTAAATCTACTGATAGGGCCATTCCAGCAAAATTATCAGGAGAGTTAGCGCGAGAAATGGTGATTACAAGAAAAAGTTTAGAAAATCGTTGGGATAAAATTGAATTAAGTAAAAAGACAACTTTAAATTTTACGGGAAGCGCGGGGCAAGGCTTTGCAGTTTTTAATAATGGATTAAATATTTACTTAGACGGTCAAGCTAATGATTCAGTAGCTAAAGGAATGAGTGCAGGAAAAGTTGTTATACGTTTACTAAATACAATCGGAAAACATAGTTATGAAAGAGTTTTAGTAGGAAATGCAGCTCTCTATGGTGCGACAGGTGGGAAATTTTTCTGTGCGGGTCTAGCTTCAGATCGCTTTGCAGTTAGAAATTCTGGGGCCCATGCAGTTGTAGAAGGAGCAGGACTTCATGCCTGCGAATATATGACCGGTGGAGTAGTTATGATCTTGGGTCCAGCTTTAGAAAATATTGGTGCTGGTATGACAGGTGGAGTGATTTATACTGTTGAATCAAATCTAAAATACATTAATTCTGAATATATAAAAGAGTCACCTGTGAATAATGAAGATAGAAAAATAATGAATGAATTATTAAATGAATATTATCTTGAAACCAACTCTAAACAAGAAAAGCTGACCGCAGCGGAACTTATTAAATTAATCCCATTATAAATTTCTACCAGTCGATTGGAAAATAATCTTTTAAAAATTTCCCACACCAGTGTTTACCCGTATTAATTCCATCAAAAAACGGATCACACACGCGAGCAGCCCCATCAACAATATCTAGGGGAGGTTGAAAGTCATGAAGTTCTTGTTTTCGTGCTGAAAGTTGAGCTGGATCTTCATCAGTTACCCAACCAGTATCAACAGCATTCATAAAAATACCATCTTTTGCAAAATCAAGAGCAGATGTATGAGTCATCATATTAAGTGCGGCTTTCGCCATATTGGTATGTGGGTGACGGTCTTCTTTTTTAAAGCGGTGAAACTTACCTTCCATCGCAGATACATTAACGATATGTTTTTTACCCGTATTCTCTTTTCGCATTAATCCAATTAAATGATTTACCAGAACAAATGGAGCAACAGCATTAACTAATTGAACTTCAAGCATTTCAGGGATATTGATCTCCCCTAAACGAAGTCTCCAAGAATTTGTGGTTCTAAGATCAACTTGCTGAAGATCAGCATCTAGTTTTCCTTCAGGAAAAACTTCTTCGGCCACTAAGGAATTATCAAAACTATAAGGAATTTGTGAAAGTTCAGCTGAAGCTCTAATACCAATTCCTGGAGCATTACTATGCCAGGCAACAGGAAGATTTTTATTATCTGTATCCGACATTTGTAAATGCCCAATACATGAATTGTGTTTTTCAAGTAACAATGCCGCTTCTTTAGGTAGTTCGTGCGATAGTTTTCTTTCATTTTCCATTAAATGAGAATAAAAACCACTAGGACGCCTTACTGTTTGAGCAGCATTATTTATTAAAATATCTAAGCGATCATAGTTTTGAACTATGTATTTACAAAAAATCTCTACACTAGGTGTATGACGAAGATCAAGTCCATATATTTGCAGACGATGACCCCACTCTTTAAATTCAGGCTCTTTTGCAAATCTTAAAGCAGAATCGACGGGAAAACGAGTCGTAGCAATTACAGTAGCACCTGCTCTAAGTAGAAGTAATACAGATTGATATCCAATTTTTAAACGTGAACCAGTTATTAGGGCCACTTGTCCTGTTAGATCAGCTTTTTGAAATCTTTTAAAATAATTTAAATCCCCACAATCCTTGCACATACTATCGTAGAAGTGATGTATCTTGGTGTATTTAGTTTTGCAGACATAGCAATTGTGTGGAGTTTCATACTCTCTTTCATTAAGTGTACATGTTAAATTTTCTATAAGTTCAGGAGCTACAAAAACATCTGCTTCTCTAGCAGATCGAATTCCCGTAATTTTTCGAACACTACGATTGGCTAATTTTACTTTTTGCTTACGAAGCTTTTTAACGTCTTTTTCTCTTTTCTTTTTTTCTTCACGATTAGGTCTGGAAATAATTCCTGAAGCTTTTAACATGGCCACTCTTTGTTCTTCAGTAAGAAGGGTCAGTTGCTCGCTTTTTTCCGCAAAGCTTTGTAAAAGCGAAATAGCTTTTTCTATTTCTTGCTCAGAAAAATCAGTTTGAATTATTTCACTCTTTTTGTCCATAATAGGCGGCATTATAGTTTTGAGAGGGGAAGTTGACAAGTTCCGTGTTGACCAAAAATAGCCTCCATGGTTGTATAAGTATAGATAACTATAGGAAATTATGAGCTGCCCTTTATGTCTTTTTGATAGATCGATTCATTTTCAGCAGGATAAGTATCGTGAATACTTAAAATGTAATGAATGTCATCTTATCTATGTGCCCACTCAATATCACTTAAGTGAGGAAGCTGAGAAGAATCGATATGATTATCATGAAAATAATATGGAAGATGTGGGTTATCAAAAATTTCTTTCTAAAATTTTTGACCCCATGTTGGAAAAAATCAAACCTCAATCTGAGGGACTTGATTTTGGATGTGGAAATGGACCTGTGTTGGCCAAAATGTTTGAAAAAAAGGGGCATAAAATGTCACTTTTTGATAAGTTTTATTTTAAGGATGAATCAGTTTTTTTAAATAAATACGACTTTATTGTAAGTACTGAAGTTTTTGAACACCTCCATCAGCCTAAATTAGTTTTAGAGAAATTACTAAAACTTTTAAATACAAAGGGTATCCTCGGAATAATGACAAATTTGGAGGCAAAATCTAAAAATTTCTCAAATTGGTATTACTCAGCAGATCCAACTCATATTTGTTTTTATTCAGAAGAAACTTTTGAGTGGATATCTTCAAAATACAATATCAAGCTTGAAATCCTGGGAAATGATCTTATTTTGCTTAATGTTTAATTTCTTCTTCTAATTCGCCAGTGCTATATTCTTCATATTTATCTTTTGATATAGACGCTGGGGCTTTGTATTTAAAAATCGCTTTTACTTCACTTAATTTTTCTTGCGTAAAAAAACTTTTGATATATTCATAAATCTTTAAATTAATTCGTTTAAAGTGTGAACAGACCTTACAAATTTGATTAAATCCCATTGTAATATTAGGTACTTATCTGGCTAAATACAGGCACCATTTTTGTATCTAAATAGATGGATTCATTTGTAAAGAATGGATAATTGGGGGATTAATTGAAATTTTTAAGTCTATTACTATTATTAGTAAGTCTTTCTGCCTTTGCGAAAAATTCATATCATTGGCAAAAATCTGCTGAATTTAAAAGTATCGTGAGTTTGTATAGTGAAAAGAATCAGGAAGCTTTAAAAAAAATATCTGAAAATAAGTCTATTAGAGTAAGAGATATTTCAAATAATTTCAATATAGATATGACCATTTTTGATCTTGTTGATCAATTCACAATTAAATCAAATAAGAAAAAATATAACTTTTTAAAACAGGAAATATTAAACTTAAAACCGAATATACTAAAAAACTTTGGACCGTTCTTTAAAAGCCTTATATCACGAGCAGAATCTAATAAGGATATAGATCATTTATTAAAAACACTTATTTTTCAAAGCTACAATACACTTGATCATGGTCTTCCTGTAACTCATAAAATACTTTATCAAGGTCGATTTAAAAGAATTTTTTATCAACGAAGTGTTTATAAATTCAATTTATTAGCTTCAGACCCAGAAGGGCAAAATCTATTAAAAATTGGGAAAGAAGAATTAAGTAAAATTAGTAAATATACTTTTATTACTCCTAAATTAACGACAACAGCATCTAGAGAGTTTTCTAAAAATACAATTAATAAGATAATTAAGAAGCATTACTCAATGCTACATGAAGAGTTAAGTAAAGAGCTTAAAAGAGAACAAGAATTATTAGACCTAAATAGTGACAGTTATAAACTAAAATTAAAGTTAATTGCTAATGATAAAATACATTTTAGGCCTGAGGCAAAGCAAAAAGAGTCGAACTTTAAAGAGATTTATAGACAAGCTATATTATTAACAAATCAACTTTATCAATCACCATTTAAAAGACTTTATCTTGAAAACATAGCTTTTGATATTGGATTAGACCAACTTAAGGAAGCAGAAGATGATAGGGACTTGGGTTTTACGATCATAAATTCAGGAAATTTAAATACCATTTTATTAACGCCACATTTTGTAGCAAAAAACCTAAGAGTAATTAAAGATAGTGTTAGGCACACAAGTTTTAAACAGATCATTGATAGAGAAGCAGATTGGGCGTTAATGGCCCTGAAAAAATTTATTAAAGAATATCGTGAGTCTATAGAACATAATTTGAAAATAAAAGTTCCTGAAAAAATAACTATAGCCTACGCACTAGAAATATATCCAAAACTAAAATTAACATATCCTTCTTATCCATGGATGAATGGCGCTGAAATTTATTCTAAATCAGGCTTTCCGATTGATATTGATATCTCAAAGTATGATCGCTTTCTAGAGGGAGCCGATTTTTTAAGAAAAAGAATTTTTAACCTTGAAAACGTCGCAGGCCTTGTTGCTGGTACAGGAACTTTAATGCTTACAGGTAATCCCTTTGCCTCAGCAACCTCAAGTGTTTTAGTGCGAGATATTATTTATGCTAAAAGATATGGTAAAAATATAGGTAAATACTTACTAGAAGAAACTCCTGCACATCTAGGAACAGCTATGCTCACAGCTACAGGATTTGCTGGAGGTAAGTTGATGCATGCTTTTTACGTCGGAGCTGTAGGTGGCTTAAAGCAATCAATTTCTACAGGAAGACCAATTGAAGCGGGGATGATTGTTGGAGCAATTACCAGTGCAATCAATGCCTATCTTCCACCAGCGTTATCAAATCCAGTAATAAAGGGCATGAACAAAGATTTTCAAAATGCCTTACTTGAATATGTTTATGAAGCTGCTGATCATGGAGTTGATGGATTTTTCGTTTCTCTTTTCACCGATGGAAATTATGAAAAAGGAATAATTACTGGGGCAATCTATGGAGTAGCTGAAACGACCCAAAACATTTACTTTAGGGGTTTTAAATATGATCCAAGTGAATTTGTTACACAAGAAGATATCGATAATTATTTAAATGGAAATCAAGGGTATTCTCATTCTTATTTTGGTGTCTCTCACAATGATCTACTGATTGATAGGGCCTATAATGGTGAAAAATTAACTCTATCTATGGATGATTTCAGAAGAACTGTTTTTAGAAAAAATTCTCCGTGGAGAAAAAGTTTTAAACCGGGATCAGAAAATTATTATCGCTCAAATTATAACTCTTCTGTTTCAAATGTTTCCATGGGAATAGGGAGAGAGTCTAATAAAACAACTCTTATCCATGAAGCTGTTCATC
>CAYGTU010000001.1:21072-24894 GCA_964352945.1 uncultured Bacteriovoracaceae bacterium | reverse complement strand
ATATCAAACTGTTGGATATCAAGTTTTTAAATTAAAACGTCTATTAATCAATGATAAGTTATTTGAAGATTATGTTTCTGTTGAAGACTGTGGTTGTTTAGATAATTGGTTTCCATTTAAATAAAAAATGGAGCGGATGATGAGTCTATTCTAACCTATTGGAGGAGGGAGTACTTCTTCCGCTTCAAGTACATAACTTGGCGGAGCTTCTTCAGATTTTGTTGAAGCTAATGCTCTATTTACCCAAGCTAAACCAAAATTTGAAGCAATGACACTACCAATAACTATAGAAATCCATACATACCAAATAGAGAGTGAGTAAATCCGAATTGTAATCATTGTTAAGACTAAAGAAATACCAACTCGAGTTAGAGTAATCCAAAAGCCTGGCCATGACCGTGTTTTGACATAATAGGAACCCGTTGGGCAAATTTTCCAGAGGTGTTTCTTAGTACCCATTAATATTCTCCCAAAACAATTTTTGAAAGAATCTCTAGTAATTTTTGTGTATCAAGGAAGTAGTTAGGATAGGACCTCTGAATTTTTTCCAAGTTTTCTATATTTACAAACACGATATTTTTCTGGTCACTTTTTTTCATCTCAAGTTCTTTTTGAGTATATATCTCAATGGCTCGATCTACATCTTTCTTATTAAAAATTTCAATGGTTGTCTTTTTATTTTTAAGATCTAACTCAAGAAGAGCGTATCTCCCAGTTTTACCAGATTCATTATATTTTGAAACAACAATTTGGATGCCATTAGTTGAGGCATTAAGCTTCTCAATTACATTTAAATCTTTAATTACCTTTTTTAACTGAGACCTTATCTTGTTTTTACTAAATCTGATATGTTCTTTGGCAGGAGTACTATTCTCTTTGATTGCAAAGTATGAACTAAGAAGTAGAAAGAACTCTTTCCATTGTTGATCGCCTTCTCCAGTTTTAAAAGATGTATTCTGAAGCTCTCCATAGATTTCGACTGCAGTGGCCCAAATATGCTGAATCTCTGTTCTTAGTTGAATCTCGATCATGTTTGATGAAGAGTTTTGATAAATTAAATGAACACCTCTGTATCCACTTGCTTTTGGAGTTGAGTGGTAGTTATCAACTCTCTTTAACTTATTTATTGTACTTTGACTTCTAAGGTGAGCAAATACTTTGTTCAAGACATGCTCATCTTTTAAGACAGCTCTAACTCCTGCAACATCTTGTAGAGTACTAAGTCTCATCGTTTTAAATCGTTTTAGTTTTATCTGGATTGATTCAATCCTTTTTAGTCTTCTGGCCAAGACTACTAGATCATCCTTTTTAATTTCTTTTTTTAATTTACTATAATAATACTCTAGGATTGGAGAGAAACTATTTCTCCATTCAAGTAGTATGTTTAAATCTATCTTTTTTAGGGGAGTAAGCTTTTTTAATTGCTCACCGATATTGTCGATTTTTGTATTACTAACCATGTACTCATCTTAACAGTACTACTTATTAATCTCTAGTAAAAAAAGAGGAAAACGTTATAAGTAATTGAAATTGTGCGTTTTATGTTGATTTTTGATTTCTCTAGATGTTTTAATCATGGCTTTGTGGTGTATTGAGGTTATGGAGCGGATGATATTGCATCCGCAACTAATTAATATATTTGGATTTTAAAGAAAGTGGCAAGATTTGGCAAGCAGAGTTGCCTTTCCACACTAAATTTAGCGTGGCACCTGTTTACTTTTGTTTGTAATGACTAGGTAAGATATTTTCAGGATATTTTGCAGAAATGGCTTGAAGAAAATTGTATTGCTCGTTCTTACTGCATGCAACCATTTGCTTTAATAGATCTTCCCAAGAATCTCCTCCTAATGAAGGGAAGCAAGCAGAAGTTGAGCCACCTGCTCCATGTGAATAAATTTTTGCATCTAATAAAATTTTATTTTGTATATTAATGATATTTGAAAAACTTTTAAAAATTTCAGTGCTTGATGTTTCAATTTCAAGATCTTTAATTAAATCGATGCCTTCAAGATCTTTAGTATCATATTTCCCAGTACCAACCCAGAATACACCTTGATTTACAGTTTCAACATATCCAGTTCCGCATAAGTCGTGAAGCTGTTCTTTTGATCTATTTAAGTAAAATTTACTTCGTTCAATATTTTTAAGTTCGATTACTTTGTTCACCACATAAATCTTTGCGATAATATTTGTGTATCCATAATCTTTTACTTCTTCGTAAGTAAGTTTGAATATAAATTTAGGTTTATCTAATTTTTTAACTTCTTCTTCACCTTGTACACATGGAAGAGCGGAAGAACTATATTTCCCTCCCTCATTTTCTCCAGCTTGACGAACCGAATCTCCAGCTTTTAATGAAGAGAACACTTCATTTTGATCTATAGTTAAAGAAAATACATTAACTGATACTAATAATGTAATTAATAAAATTTTCATAAATACGATTCCTTATATTGATTAATTGAGGTCGCTTTATTTCATTTTTTTTGGCAATGTGTCAAGAAGTCTATTTATTAACGTTGAAGAAAGTATACCGGTTTATAATAGAGTCAAGTGTGCATTTTTACTTGATTACAATTACTTAAAAATACTAGGAAATTTACAAATCTTGGAAAATCTTAAAATCAAATGGAGCGGATGATGAGACTCGAACTCACGACCCCCACCATGGCAAGGTGGTGCTCTACCAATTGAGCTACATCCGCGTTTGATTAAGTAAGAGTTAATATAGTTATTTGAAATATTTATGTCAATCAGAAGTAATCAAATTCTATTAGATGCAATGAGTCGTTATTCTATTTTTCCTTGAAGATGAGCAACAATCTTAGCAAATTCACCTTTAGGACCATTATGGGCCACATATTTATGAACTAGAATATTGAGGACGTCTTTTTTATTTGAAACTTCCCCTGGGTTTAAAATGATACGTGAATATTCATCGGCCACCATATAAACTTTAACTAAAATATCAAAGTTTTCATTGGGTTGATCATTAAAGCCATGGCCATCAAGATTTCCATGGTGAGATCTAATTAGGCTTGGTAATTTTTTATTGGCAGCAGGAAACTCTTCAATAATTTTAGATGCATCATAAGCATGACTTTGAACATCAGCTTTATCTTTTTCTTCTAATTCAGTAAGCCCAAGCATTTCAGAATCAGAAATATCTAATTGCTCCTGAGACTTTAAAGTTATATTAGAGAAAAAACACATATAATTATATATTTCAAGTGTTTCGTTATTATCCATTCTAAGCTTTTTTAAAATAAAAGTACCAATAACAGAAGTCATATGACAGCGTTGATAAGCGTAACTGATTTTAGAAGTGAATAGAAATTTTATAAGTTCATTAAGTCTTGGACTATTTTTTACTGATTGGATAAGTGAATTAATAGAAGCATTCGCTAGCTCTATAGTTATATCATCTAAGCCATGTTCTGCAATTTGTTCTGCCACCATGTCATAAGAATTTGCAGTAGTATTAATTCTTTCATGAATCTCAAGATTACTACTTTCAAGTTTTGAGATTAATTTATTAGTTATAAATGTTGAAAAATACTGAGTGAAATCGCGAGGTACAAAAAATTCTTTTAAACCTTTATTCTCATATCTTTCAATATCTTCTCTCGTAAACTTATCATTACTATGAATTCTTTTTACGTATTGAACATCAGTTGGAGTCTTTTTAATTTTTATATAAACATCACAAGGTACATTGTGAATTTCATAAAAATATTTCATAGGTATTGCTGGATATTCTGGTATGATTCTTTCTTGTAATAGTGTTAAAGGTGGTGGGAATAGTGTATGTGATGGGTTGTG
>CAYGTU010000001.1:20079-21062 GCA_964352945.1 uncultured Bacteriovoracaceae bacterium | reverse complement strand
TTAGTTTTACAAGTTCTTCCCAGCGAATTGGCCCATCCATTTCAGCTATTCTTTTATCTTCAATGCTTGAAGTTCCTAAAACTATTACTGGAATTTCTAAATCTTTTTCTCTTTGAAACGCAATAATATCATTTAGTGTATTTTCATCACCAATAAAGGGTCTTGTTATAATTAAATCTATTGTGGGTAGTATTTGAAGTAGGGCAGTGCAATCACTCGCAGATTTCATAGAAATGATATCAGTACCCGTGTAGGTATTTAAATTGATTGTAAAAATTTTTTCAATATCGCTATTGTCTTCAATTAGGATTGTTTGACTCATATTTCTCCCTACAATATTGTAGCAAGAGCTTGAATTAAATCAAAGAACTAACTATTCAATATGTGGGGTTAGTTGACCATTTTTATTTATTAATTTACCTAAAAACTCAAAGCTCTCTGGATTATAAGCGTTAGTTTTTCCCTCACCACCGTCAATATCGATGATATAAGTTGGAAGCATCCAGCCACTTATTTGATTTTTTAGTTTAGCATAAATTTTACGTCCCTCTTCAAGAGGTAAATAAAAATGCATCCCACCCTTCACTTTATCTGGGTGATGAAGGTAGTAGGGGCGAATATTGAGTTCAACTAGTTTCATGATTAAACTATAAAGAGCTTCACTAGTATTATTAATATCTTTTAAAAGAACAGTTTGAGATAAAAGTGGAATTTGGTTTTGTGTTAAAAGATTGATTGCTTTGATTGCTTCTGGGTTTAGTTCATCAATATGATTGGTATGAATCACAATTGCTATTTGAAACTCAAAAAAAGATTTAATTAAGCGAATAAACTCATAATCAATACGTTCAGGTGTGATTACCGGAACTCTGGAATGAAATCGAATAAACTCAATATGATCTATTTGGGAAAATTCATTTAAATATTTTTCTAATTTAGCGTTTGATAAAACCAGTGGATATCCACCCGTGAAAATAATTTCA
>CAYGTU010000001.1:0-20069 GCA_964352945.1 uncultured Bacteriovoracaceae bacterium | reverse complement strand
TCTAAAGTTTTTTCAAAATCACTATCAAAGATTATATCGTCTTGGTAAAGTTCGTTTTTTCTAAAACAGTATCGACAATTTATGGGGCAGATATTGGTTGGAGTGAATAAAACTCTATTTTGATATCTATGAATTAATTGAGGAGCAACTAAATAACGGTGATCTCCAATTGGATCTATGCTCCCTGTTTGATTAATTTCTCTTTCGTCAGGAAGAAATTGTTTTTTTAAAGCATCGGATTGATCAATAAATTTCTGATACTCTTTGGGGATTCTAACCGGATAAATGTCTTGGACTGAATTAGTCGATAAGTTTATTTCCATCTTTTAAGTACTTTCTTTTTGCAACAAAGGCAGATATCCAAATTAATAAACCACCATAAATAGACATTCCAGCAAAATGAGTGAAGATTTCAGTTGAGCTTAGTGTGCCAGATTCATAGAGAGCATAAAACATCCATTTTAATAAAATTAAATGAGCAATAAAAATTATGACTTGTTTTGTTTTAAAAGATATTTCAGTCCAGTTGAATTTTTTATTTATCAAGAATGACCTCTTTAATTTTCCCCACTTTAAATGACTTAAAGTAATTTGTTTGCAAGCATTCAGCAAATAAAATCAAACCTTGAGGAAGAGGCACTATACTTAAAGGCTTTATAGGACGAGGTTCTGGACCTTGAGTCCCACCTGAGTAGCGAATCATTACTTTTTCAACTTTTCCTGTAACAGAAGCTAAGTGAGCAATTTTTTTAGGCAAAGTTAAATCTTTTAATTTAACATAAGAATTTAACTTAAATAAAAATGCCTTATCTCTAAGTTCATTTTTGGTGATAAGATTTAAGCAGCGTGAGAATATTTTAAAACATACAATTGTGTCATCTAATGCTTGATGGTGAGTAAGATCAATATTAAAAAACTTTGCTAAAGTAGAAAGTTTAAAATTATCTGGGCGAAGAGATGCATTTTTTGGGTATGCTGACTTTGCTAATTTAAACGAATCATAAATACTAGTTTGAGAAAATTCAGATTTTAATTCATGCATACAAGTCATCATATAACCTAAATCAAACTGAGCATTATGGGCCACAACAGGGTAGTCGCCAATAAAGTCTAAAAATATAGGCATGATTTTATTTATTACCGGAGATTTTAAAACCATTGCATCTGTAATTCCATGAATATCAGTAGTCTTGGCAGGAATGGGAATTTCAGGATTAATCATTTCATGGAAAACTTTGACTCTTCCATCACTTGTTAGCTTCACTGCAGCAATTTCAATTATTTTGTCTGAAATTGGGCTAAGTCCTGTAGTTTCAAGATCTAGGGCGATTATACCTTTAGGAAAAAACTGAAGAAGTGTTCTGATTTCGTTTTCAGTTAATTTTGACTTGAGTTTATCTCTTTTCATGAGCCGATTTTATACGTCTTTTGAAGCTATGTGTAAAGCAAGTCCAAGCGGATTATATTGACATTAGCTCCTTTAAATTTTAATAAGTTAGGATACTTTTATGCAAAAGGAATATTTATGTCTAAGAAATTTGACGTACTAGTAATTGGTGCAGGACCTGGTGGATATGTTGCTGCAATTCGCGCAAGTCAACTAGGATTAAAAGCTGGAATTATTGAGAAAGAAAAGCTCGGAGGAGTTTGTCTTAATAAAGGATGTATTCCAACAAAGGCAGTTTTAAAATCAGCTCATTCAGTTCATGAATTAAAAGATTTTAAAGATCTTGGAATCAATGTTGAACTTCAAGGACTCGATGGAGCGCAAGCAGTAAAGCGTTCAAAAACAATCAGCGACAGAATAAGTAAGGGCGTTGGTTTTTTAATGAAAAAAAATAATATCGAAGTAATAGAAGGTAATGCATTTATTAAAACTAATAATACAGTTGAAGTGACAAACAAAAGTGTTACGACAACTATTACTGCAGACAATATCATTATTGCTACAGGCGCTCAGTATAAAACATTTCCTGGTTTAGAACATGATGGAGAAAGACTAATCGGAGCTTGGGAAGCAATTAAAATGGAAGAGCTTCCAAAGTCTATTGGGATTATTGGAGCAGGAGCTATTGGTGTTGAATTTGCTTATTTTTGGAATGCTTTCGGAGTAGATGTTCATATTTTTGAATTACAAGATCACCTTCTTCCAATAGAAGATACCGATTCAAGTATTGCAGTAGAAAAAGCCTATAAGAAATACGGAATTAAAATGAGCCTTGGAGTTGAAAAAGTTTCAGCTATCAATAATGGATCTGACACAACAATTACAGCAATTGAAAAAGGTGTTGAGAATAAATATACGTTTGATAAAACACTTATCGCTGTTGGTATGACAGGAAATATTGAAAATATCGGTTTAGAAAAAATTGGAGTTCAAACTGAACGTGGATTTGTAAAAGTCGATGAACAGTATAAAACAAATATTCCTGGAATCTATGCTATTGGAGATGTTTCTGGACCTCCACTTTTAGCACATGCTGCTTCTCATGAAGGTGTCGTAGCAGCTGAATCAATTGCAGGTTTAAATCCACATGCAATTGATAAGATGAATATTCCTGGTTGTACTTATTGCCAGCCACAAGTTGCTTCTGTTGGTTATACTGAGCGAGCACTTAAAGATTTAGGAATTGAATATAATGTTGGAAACCTTCCTTTTCTAGCAAACGGTAAAGCAGTTGCTTCAAATGAAAAAGATGGTTTTGTAAAAGTACTTATGGGTAAAAAACATGGTGAAATGCTTGGTGCTCATATTGTTGGAGCTCAAGCAACGGAACTTATTCATGAATACACTCTGTTTAGACAAATGGAAGGTATTGATGAAGAAATATTTGCAACTGTTCATCCACACCCAACTCTTGGAGAGTGGTTAGCAGAAGCAGTGATGGCCTCTAAAAATAGAGCATTAAATTTTTAATTAAATATTAGGAGATAGTTATGGCAAAGCACGAAATCGTAATGCCTCAAATGGGTGAGTCGATTACAACTGGTACAATTACCAAATGGCATAAAGCACCTGGAGATAAAATAGATATTGATGAAATTCTTTTAGAAATTTCTACTGATAAAGTTGAATCAGAAATTCCAAGTCCAATGGAAGGAAGAGTAGAGGAAATTTTATATGAAGAAGGTGACACAGTTGATGTTGGTAAAATTATCGCTTATATCGAAGATGATTTATCTGTTGCCTTTGGTGGTGGAAAAGCGAGTAATGCAACTAAACCACCCGTAGAGAAAAAAGCAGAAGCACCTGCGACTCAAACTCAAAGTACTCCCGCAGCTAAACAAACAGAAAGTACAGAAAGACGTTTTTATACACCACTAGTTAAAAGCATGGCCGCTGATCATGGAGTAAGTTTAGAACAACTTGCAACCATCAAAGGATCAGGAGCAGGTGGACGTGTTAATAAATCAGATCTTGAAGCTTTTTTAAGTGGTAAACCAGCAGCGAGTGCACCAGCGAGCAAATCTACAAGTGCAGCTTCTCCAGTAAGTACACCAGCACCAGCTCAAAAATTTGATCATGGTAATAGAGTAGAAGTTATTCCTATGGATAACATGAGAAAGGCGATTGCAAAAAATATGATCGCTTCAAAGATGACTTCTCCACATGTTAATTCTATTGATGAAATAGATATGAGTAATCTAGTAAAATTTAGAGAAAAATTTAAAGATGAATTCTTTAAAAAAGAAGGTCTTAAAATAACTTATACACACTTTATTTTAAAAGCTATTATTTTAGCACTTAAAGATCATCCAATGGTTAATGCTTCTATTGATGGAGATAATGTAATTGTGAAAAAAGATATCAATCTTGGTTGTGCAGTTGCAGTTCCAGGTAGTGGTTTAGTTGTACCTGTGATTAAAAATGCTGATACATTAAATATGACTGGGCTTGTTCGTAAGGTTGATGAACTTGCTAACAAAGCTCGTAACAAAAAACTTACTATGGATGAGATGACTGGCGGAACATTTACATTTACTAATGTTGGGTCATTTGGAACACTCCTTGCGACTCCAGTAATTCTTCAGCCACAGCTTGGAATATTTGCTGCAGGTGTAATTAAAAAACGTGTAGTAGTTAATCCGTCTGATGACTCTATTGCTGTTAAGCCAATGATGTATGGAACTCATACTTATGATCACCGTTTAATTGATGGTGAGTTAGGTGGGTTGTTCTTAGCGTCTGTTAAAAAATATTTAGAAACAATGGATCCATCAGGAATGTTTTAGTGAAACTTCTGATTGGACTAATTCTTTGGGCCTCCTTTATCAATTATGCTATGGGGGCCACTTTTATTATTCATGAACCTTGTGATAAAAGACCATCCTTTATAGTTAAAGAATCTATTGTTTTAAATGAGACGGTAGGGGATTTTACAGTTCGAATTCTTGAAAAATTTAAAATTCCTTTTCAGGGAAATTCGGCTGGAATTAATCAAATTAAAAATAGCCCCATTGGTAAATCATCCTTAGAAGTTGTTAATAATTTTTCGATGCGAGCCTATGGATGGTGCTATAGTTTGAACAATAAGCTTGTAGAAGAGTATCCTTCTCAAGTAATGCTCGATGAAAATTCAAAGGTTTATTGGTTTTATGCCTATGCTGAGTATTATGTAGGGTCATGGATAAGCCAGTGTCAGCCGAGTTATAAGCTAAAATCCGATTTTATCTGTAAATAAATAGTCAGCTTTCTCCGATAAATTATTACTGGAGGAGCTTTGACTCAAATAGGATTTATTGCTTTATTTTTTATTTTTATAAGTTGTTCAACAACTTCTAAAAATATTGCAACTTCTTCTAAAAATTCTAGATCAATTGCTTCAATCAATGAACGCTTCCTATCAAATGTAGAAAAAGAATATGCCATTGGTAAGTTAGATTTTAATCCACTACCTTTTGAGTATCGTCATTTCGTTTCATGTGTAAAAGATAATAAAGACGGAACTTATAAGGTTCGTTTTGGTTATGAAAATCTAGAAGAGCTTCCCTTTAAAGTTGAACAAGGTGGAGATAATAAACTCGCTCCTGTTTTTCATGTAAGTAAAGATTATCCCATAACAGAATTCAAAACAGGTCATATCGAAAATGCTTTTGAACTAGATAATGTTTCCAATGAGTCTGAAGTTGTTTGGAAATTAGGTCGATCTAT
The DNA here is from genome assembly GCA_964352945.1 of uncultured Bacteriovoracaceae bacterium. Taxonomy (GTDB): domain Bacteria; phylum Bdellovibrionota; class Bacteriovoracia; order Bacteriovoracales; family Bacteriovoracaceae; genus CAYGTU01. The sequence continues at coordinate 14,917 of CAYGTU010000001.1, read as the reverse complement.
TGCTACTGCAAATTCTAGTTTTCTTAAAAAATGTGATTAATATTATTTAGTCGCCAAATTATGATCATTTAAAAGATCTTTTATATTTTGGATTGTATCTTTTATATCATCTTGAATGTTATTTTTTTTCTGTTCATTCATTAAAAGTTTAAGTTGTGTTGGATTTAGAATATTCTTTTTTAATATTTCAACAAAATCATAATTATTTTTATATCGCTCTAGAATGGAATAACTTAATGAGTCTTGTAAGCCTGAGATTGTACTTAAAATACGATCCTGTAGAACAGCTTTTAGTTTTAATGCACAAGTAAATTCAACATGTTTGTTACAATAATCACTTACAAATGAAATTTGGTTAAAAGGTGGTTTTTTTAATAAGTGTTTTGATTCTCCATTAATATAGGATCTATATTCTTTATATTCCATAGAGTCTTGGAATGCTTCGGCTCTCTCTTCAATTTCTTCCATTTCCGAGAGGGTGTTATTCACTTCTTGATCAAAATCTCCATTAATTGTAGTTAAGTAATGGTCGCATTTAGCTTTATAAGAAATATTTTTACAAAGTTCATCTATAAAGCCACTATCTAATGCCGTTCTTATGTAAGCTTCAATTAATAGCTCTTCGTATAACTGGTCTAGTAGTATCTTGCTAAAATCTTTACTACCCATTTTAGGTGAGATTGAAATATATTTTTTACCATAACCATAAGCGACATATTTATAATTTATATTTTGAATTTTCTTAACTTCTTTTTTATTCGCTTCACTTGCCCAACCTTGAGTTATAAAGATTAGGAAAAATAAAAACATAAAAATATATCCAACGCCTTTTGATTTCATAAATATATTTTAAGCCATTAATGAGTTTAACTCAATAGGAGACAGCCTAAGTAGCTGTAAATACGAGCTTTTTCTGCGATGAGAAGATATTTTACTGCCTTGATTCCATGTCTAATTTAAGAGATTTTTGATTTATCTTTTTTCAAAATGTTATCATAAGGAGTCAATCATAGATTTATTTATTGGAGTACTTTGCTTTAGTTGTATATGAACTAATAAACCGATATAATTTTAATATGCTTAACCGGATTTATTCAGTTTTTTTAGTATTACTTACTCTACTCAATATAGGTTTAACTTATGAGAGTTTTGACATACATGAAAAATCAAATGACATAAATGAAGAGGTTCTAAAAGTTGTACATAATGAAAATGATTCTAATGATAATGATCCAAGAAAAAGCGAATGTGATTTTGCTTCTGAAGAAGAATGTCTGTATTACAAAACAGATGATTTTTTATTAAAAAACCAAACCTATAGTTTTTATATTCAAGCAGCTTTATTTAAAGATAATTTAAAACAAGCTTCATTTCAAAGAGAAATTTTCAATCCACCAATAATAAATTTAATTTAATTTTTTAAGTTAATTATTTTTTTATTGGAGTCATAAATGTTTAATAAGAAATATATTCAAGAGGATTTTAGGTCATCGGTAGTTGTCTTTTTAGTTGCACTTCCACTCTGTTTGGGAATTTCACTAGCTTCTGGAGCTCCCCTGCTATCTGGGGTTGTATCCGGTATAATAGGTGGGATAGTCGTAGGCTTTATTAGTAAGTCTCATACAAGTGTATCAGGGCCAGCAGCAGGTTTAACTGTAATTGTGCTACATGCAATTTCTACTTTAGGAGACTTTTACTCATTTACTCTCGCGGTTTTTTTAGCGGGAATCATGCAAATAATTTTCAGTTGGGTTAAAGCAGGGAAAATTGGTTCATATTTTCCAAACTCTGTAATTAAAGGAATGTTAGCAGCTATTGGAGTGATTTTAATTCTAAAGCAAATTCCGCATGCAATAGGCTTTGACAGTGACTATATGGGAGATGAATCATTTTTACAATTTGATGGAGAAAATACTTTTAGTGAAGTTATAAAATCATTTAAAGTTTTCAATACAGGTGCTGTTATAGTTTCAATTTTATCAATTTTATCAATGCTTTATTGGGATAAATATTCTAAAAAAGGTATTAAGTTTTTTTACTTATTCCCGGGAGCATTATTTGTTGTTTTACTTGGAATATTTTTAAATCAAGTAATTTTTCCTCAATTCTCTATGCTAACGCTAGGACAAGAACATTTGGTTTCTCTAAATGTCTCTTCAGGATTTAAGTCATTTTTTGAAACATTTAGAATGCCCAACTGGCAGCAACTTTCAAATCCTGCAATTTTTAAAGTCGCTATTACCATAGCTGTTGTGGCTTCACTTGAAACATTATTAAGTGTAGAGGCAGTTGATAAATTAGATCCACATAAGAGAAGAACCGATAAAAATAAAGAATTATTTGCACAAGGTTTTGGGAATTTATTAGCTGGTCTAGTTGGAGCTCTCCCTGTTACCTCTGTTATAGTTAGATCGTCTGCTAATATTGTTAGTGGGGGGATGACTAAGCGGACAACTATATTGCATGGTATTTGGCTCTTATTAGCCGTCGTAATGATACCAAAATATTTAGAATTTATTCCGTTATCATCCTTGGCAGCTGTCTTAATTTTGGTTGGTTACAAGCTGTGTCCTCCTAAGCTATTTAAAGAAATAGGTTCACAAGGTAAGGAGCAGATGATTCCATTTTTAACAACACTTTTGGCAATTTTATTCACGGACTTATTACAAGGAATAATAATTGGAGTTTTTGTAGGATTTATTTTTGTAATTAGATCTAACATAAAAAAGTCAGTAGTTATGATAAACGATGGTTCTGATTATTTAATTAGATTTATGAAAGATATTTCATTCTTAGAAAAACCTTCTATGATAAAAATTCTAAGTGAAATTCCAGATAATTCGAACGTAATAATAGATGGATCAAACCATGTGTACATTGATTATGATATTATAGTTATCATTCAAGAATTTTTAGAGGTATGTGAAGAAAGGAATATAAATTGTCAGATTGAAAGATCTACCTTCGCCTTAAATAGCTTTTTTAAAGAAACAGTTCAAATACCCTCAGTTTAAAGATAAGGATATTACATGAATACGATACGAAAACTTTTACTTGAAAATAAAGCATGGGCCAAAGGTCATAACGAGATAGATCCCCATTATTTTGAAAATATGTCTATTGATCAAAATCCAGAAATTCTTTGGATTGGTTGTGCTGACTCTAGAGTTGTTCCAGATGAAATTATTAACGCGAGACCAGGCTCTTTGTTTGTTCATAGAAATATTGCGAATATTGTTTACGCAGATGATGAGAATTTAATGAGTGTTTTAGAATATGCCGTAAAGTTTCTAAAAGTTAAATATATAATTGTCTGTGGTCATTATAATTGTGGTGGTGTTCGAGCAGCATTTGAAGGAATAGAAAATCCAAAACTTAAAAACTGGACAAGAAGTATTTCTGAAATAAAATTTGAGAAAAAACCAGATTCGGTAAATTCGTTAGTTGAACTAAGTGTGAAATCACAGATTAGTAAACTGGCTGATATTCTCGGTGTTTCTTTTCCTCAAAAGGCAGAAGAGTATCCAAAAATATTGGGCTGGGTTTATGACATCAGCACTGGTCTTATTAATGAAATGAAAGTTTAGTGAGATCTTGAATAAAAACAGATAGATACGAATATTTTTTAAGCTTAAGGGTCCCAAAGGGGACTCTTCTTCTTTTAAATTTAATGAAAGAAAATATATGGATTTTCTAGGTGAAGTTATCGTATTCTCTTTAAATTAAAAATTCTTTTAAGGAGATTATATGTTGGAAACTTTAGAGCAATTAACTGGTGAATTTGTTGGACTCGTTTGGGGAATACCATTAGTTGTTTTGTTAGTAGGTTCGGGTATATTTTTCACTTTATATTTTGGTTTTCCTCAAATTAGATTCTTAAAACATGCAATAGATATTGTCTTTGGTAAGTATGATAAACCTGAAGATAAAGGTGAGATATCACATTTTCAGGCATTAACAGCAGCACTTTCAGCGACAGTAGGTCTTGGTAATATTGCTGGTGTTGCCGTTGCGATTTCTCTTGGTGGACCAGGAGCAATTTTTTGGCTATGGGTAGCTGGTGCTATTGGGATGTGTACAAAATTTACTGAAGTTGTATTATCTTTATCTTACCGTGAAGTTGGTGAAACAGGTGTCGTTCATGGTGGGCCAATGTTTGTAATCAAAAATGCACTTTCAAAAAAGTTTTATCCATTAGCATGGATCTATGCTTTTTTTGTTGTTCTTTCATCATTTGGAGCGGGAAATATGTTTCAATCCAATCAAATGGCCGTTGTTATGAAATCTTCCGCAGGGATTCCAGAATGGGTATCAGGATTAATCTTTTGTGCCGGGGCATTTTTAATCTTAGTTGGAGGAATTAAACGTATCGGTAAGGTTACAGAAAAATTAGTTCCAACAATGGTGGGAATTTATCTAATTGGAGCTATTGTTATAATTTTCAATCATTTTGAAAATATTCCATCTATGTTTGAAATGATTTTTAAAGGAGCTTTCAATGGAACAGCTGCTACAGGTGGTTTTGTTGGTGTAGCTTTTAAAGACGTACTTGTGATGGGTATTAGAAGAGCAACGTTTTCTAATGAAGCTGGAATGGGGTCTGCTGCAATGGCGCATTCTGCTGCAAAATCAACACCCATTCAAGAAGGAATAGTTGCATTATTAGAACCATTAATTGATACAATAATTGTTTGTACAATCACTGCTATTGCCTTGTTATTAACTGGTGCATGGAAAGCAGAAGGGCTAGCAGCTGGTTCTGAAATGACAGCTTTTGCTTTTGAAAGTGTTATGGGCCCGATAGGCCGTTGGATTGTAACACTAACAGTTACCTTATTTGCGTTCTCTACTATAATTTCTTGGAGCTATTATGGTGAACAAGGAGTTACTTTTATAGTCGGCGAAAAATGGATAAATGTTTATAGGTATGTGTTTATAGGGTTTATATTTCTAGGTGCAATTGCTAAATTAAATTTAGTGCTTAATATTTCAGATGCCGTTTATGGTTTATTAGCAATTCCGAATATGATTGCTTGTTATATGCTATTACCAAAAGTAAAAGCTCAATTAAATATATATAAACAAAAACTTAAATCTAATGAAATTGCACCTATTTAAGTGCTAAAATTAAAAATTCTCGTTTATGAGAGGGTAGTTGAATTTTTGAAATATTTTTAAAACCAGCTTTTTCAAATTGAAGGACGAAATTTGGAATTTCTTTTACATGCGAAAGTTTTACTAATTTTATGGTCATAAAAATTGCTTCAACAGAATCTTGATAAATTTTTGAGATTCTTAGCACCTCACTTATAGCTTGCTTGGGATTAAGATTCAAATCACTGGTTATATAATGAATTTTTTCTTTAGGTAATTTTTCTAGAGTAAGATTTTGAATAGGAAAATTGAGATGTCTGAAATTTGTAAGATCACTAATTCTAGAATCCATTTCAGCTGGGTCAATACCATAAATTTTATTAAAATTTTGACATAGATAATAAATCGCTCCACCTGGAGCACAACCAAACTCCATCCAATTTTTTTCTTTATTTGGTGAAATTTTAAATTTCGTGCAAGCTTCGGCAATCTTTAAATAGGCCCTTGATGGTGCTTCTTCAGGTAATCTAATGAGAGACTCTTGAGCTTTTAATTGGGATTCGATGAATTCTTTTTCAAGATTTGTACTTCGTCCCCATTTTAGAGCAAAACATGGATTTAAATTTTTTATTTCTTCATCATTAAGTTCAGGACCGGAATTTTTAAAGGTCAAAAATCCTTTTTGGCTAAAACTAAATTTTAGGTTGGGGAAAAAGATTTTTATTTCTTCTTTTAATAAGTCTTTATTTCCTTCAATACAAACAAAATAAATAAATTGATTCATTAGGGAGTTCTACCATAGCCAAATCCTGGAGAACCAGATTGAACTGAATAATCAGAATTAAACAATATAGTAGAATCATCTTTCTGATAAAAGTTATTAAATAAATTTGTAATTGATTCTAAGTATGAGGATAAATAGTTTTGTCGATTTATCTTAGAGTGGCGTGCTGCCGCATTATTAAATTGATTGGGTTTTTGTGGAGCGGGGGTTTGGGAGAAAACTCCAGAGTAACCATAGTTAGTAAATAAATTTCCAGTTATAGTAAAATTAGTATTAATTGAGGGATGACATTTAAAATAAAATGGAGTGGAGTCAACTTCATATCCGAGGAATGTATTTTTTGTATAACTAATTCCAAATCCAGCCCCTGCCATTTGAGGATCAAAAGCGAGACCATTTTTTACAAATAAAAGAGTATTATCATGAATATTAATATTTCCAAATCCAGCACCATTTGATTTTATAGCATCTGAAAGTTGAGCATAGCCACCAGCTTCAATATGGTTCTCATATATTTCACCAACTGTACCTTGGTCTAATAATAATCCTGCGCTATTAAGTTGATCTTGATCGAGGGCATAATTTTTAATTGTATTCTCATATACTGAAAGCCCAGAAACAGCTCCACCAATTTGTAATCCCTCTTTTCCTGATCCATCAATTACATTTCTATAAATTTTAAGATTATTAAAATTGGGTTCAGGATAATAGATATCATCTAATGCTGGAGGAGGACCAATGGTTGGACATCCAAATGAAAGTGGTGAATTAATTTCTTTGTAATTGGTGCCACCAATTAATATACCTTCACCCACAGTATTATCATGAATATAATTATTATGAATTTTGATACTATCCTGAACAAAATTACTTCTAGTATATTCAGCCTTACAGGTTGGCCAAGAAGCTGTTGTTCCAACTTTCATGCCACCAACATCATTACCATATACTTCAATATGAGAAAATTCGATATTTGTTGAACCGTCACTTATTTCTACACCATGTGAATCACTCGCTGTTTGAGAGAAACCATAAGGATGAGCAGCATCACCATTTCCTTTTATATTTACAAAACTGCTTCCTTTAATTGAAATTCCTACTGCTCCAGTTGAAATGATACTGACTTTATTTCCAGAGCCATCTTTACAGTTTGTAACACTAATAGGATCTTGTGCTGTTCCATTAATGCCTTCAATTTTCATAAAGTCATAAATTCCTGGACTGACACATACTACATCTCCCGGATTGATTGTATAATCTTGCAGGTCTACATCTGTTGCTATAGGAGATGTTATAACATCACATGTTCCACCTGATCCAACAAGAGTACAGTCTGTTTCAGTTTGAATGACATCTACTGTTCTTGTAGCAAATGTACTGTTTGCAGCAGTATCAGAAACAGAATAAGTAATAGTATAGCTACCTGGAATAAAGGTATTCACATTACTCGATACGCTAACATTAGAAGTTATGTTTCCATCTTTATTATCAGATGCTGTATAACCGGGTTCTACATAAGCATCTTCAACTTCTAAAATTATATTACTACCAAGTAGAGTAATAATTGGAGGAGTTGAATCCGGAGCAACAGTTACAATTACTATTCTAGTTTTTTGATCGATATTTCCAGATAAATCAGAAACAGTATAATTAACAAAATAAGTTCCTACGTTTCCAGTGTCTACAGTACTGTTAGTTGTTATTAATCCAGAGATATCTCCATCCTTGTCATCTAGTGCAGTAGCTCCTGGATCAACAAAAGAATCATTAATATAGAGATTAATTGTACTTGCACCATTTAAAGTTAAAACTGGTGGGGTAGTATCAGCGGGTTCAAAAACTATAATAGTTCTAGTTACTGTACGAGAATTTCCAGCTTGATCACTTACTTGGTAAGTTACATAATATGTCCCGGGTACGGCATTATTAATATTATTTGTTACCAATACAGAGTTTGTTAAATTACCGTCAACATTATCGGTAGCAATAAAACCTGGATCATAATAAGTTTGTCCGATGGATAGCATTAAAGCACTACTTCCTACCAGAGATATAGTGGGAGGAGTGTAGTCAAGATTAGATATAACATTTATGTATCTGTACTGAACGTTTGAAATTTGTGAGTTTTTATCAATAACCGTATAGGCGAGCGTATAGAGGCCAACTTCATTTTTATTATAATAGCCTGAGATTTGAACCTTACTAGTCAAATCACCATCTTCTTGGTCATAGGCGAAATAACCAGGTTCATTATAAGTGCTTCCAAGTCCAATAACGACGTTTAGTGGAGAGACTAATGTGACTGTAGGAATAGCATTAGCAATATTAGAATTCTGCTGATTGTTTGTGTTGCCATTAACAGTTGGGTCTTCAGCCACTTGTTGCTGACAACTAACTAGCGCAATCAATAGCATGAATATCAAACTTTTAATAAGGCCCATAATTAAACATTTCTCCTAAGCTCTCTACTTAGTATTTTATCTCTTTTCGGCAGTTTAGCCCGAAATACTTAATTAATTGTGTAAGGTATTGATTTTTAAATAGCTGAAATTTCATAAGAAAATCAAAATAACTTAAAAATGAGGCATAATTTTGATCCTCAAAGAAACTGAGAATCAATGAATAAAAAATAATCCTTTAAGTGGTTTATCAGTTATCAAAGGTAAAATATTCTTATTTTTCATAAACTCTAAATAATCAGTCTGGTGCTTGGGATTTATAATGTATTCTAGGGAATAGATCTTTATTTTATTTGTCTGATAGTAAGAAATAATATCTTCAAACTCTTTAAAGTATTTACTTGGGTTACTAGTTGCGTAGTCGTAATAATGAGCTTCTATAGAAAGACCATCAATAGATTTTATGAGCTTACTTTTTGTTTCTTGATCTAAGAAATTAATAATCTCCCCACCATTTTGTAAATTGATAGCAAAATTCATTCTTCTTTTCTTGGCATGTTTTGAAAGAGAGATTATCAAGTTGGCCATCTTTTCCGCATATTCTTTTTTATTCGGCCATCTCTGGAAAACATCAACTACATCAAAATAAACACCATCAAAACCAGCATCTAAAATTTTATCTAAATATTGTGATAATATATTTTTCCACTCTTCTGACCAATAATTGATAATATAATTACCTTTCCATTTGGAATTCTCATAAAGTATATTTTCTTTAGATAAATCTTTGAAATACCATCTATATTTTTCAGCTTCACCAATACTTAAGTAAGAGTAAATAAAATTATTATTTCGTTTGAAATCTAAAATTTCAAAAAGATCAAATTGTTGATTATATTTTTTATATAAATCAATAACCCAAAGAGAATTAACTGAAGATTTAATTTTATCGATTGATTTTTTATCGTAGTTTTGTAATTGGTAAAACCATTTTTCTACTTTGTGATTCAAATGAGTATCTAAGGAACTGCAGGATAATATAAAAAGTAATAAATATTTCATTATGATTGACCAATAGGTTGTGACATGAAGGTGTAAAAATTTAATTCATTAATGTGTTTATTTTATTCTCTTAGTGAAATTAAAAATACAATAAAACAACTGGTTAAATACCCTAATCCATGAAACTTAAACTCAAGCAGAGACGAAATAAGTGTTAAGACTGTATTGAGAACAAAAAACATAAAATAATGAAGCAAGACTCTTTTTTCCTTCAAAAAATATAGAAGAATAGTGAAGTCACCAGCTTTCTCAAAAAATCTAGCTAGGCTAGGTCAAAAGATTGTTTCAGACAAAGTTATTTTAAGTCATTTTCTGTCTGAAATTAATAAAATAGGTGGGACTCTAACTTTTGAAGTAAGTGGCCAGAATATTTCAAAAATACTGAAAAGTATCCCGGCCAAAAAATTGTAATTATAATTTATTAAGCATTTTTATAATTCTTTTTGAAATTCTTTTTCCACCTTTATAACCGTAGAAAGAGGAGCAAGAATCGTATTCTCCTTCATAGAATTCATCTTTATTAGTAAAATAAGTTAGATAATCATTTGTTAGCCCTAAAAACCATAAATTTGTATGGCCAATCTCTTTAGCTCTATTTTTAAGATCAAAGCTATGCCATGTGGAAGCTTCTCCAGGCCAACTAGCAAAGCTTATATCGCCAATTTTTGCCACAGATATTTGTGAATAAGTAGGGAAGAATGGAACAAGTGGAATCCTACTTGCTTTTCCTGGAATTACTTTCATCCAGTTCCCATAGAATCCATCTCTAACAGCACAAACCTTTAAAGGGTATGCAGGAATAGCGATGAAAGTATCTTGAATTAAATATTTTATATCACCTTCGATCAACTTTAGATTATCAGTTTTAAGAGCGTACTTCTGAGCTTGCAAAGCAAAGTCTTCAGCAATATTTTCCATAATCTCCTCACCTCTTTCACCATTATGTTTAACATCGCCTTCTGCGCCATTCATAAAAAGGATGGTAGGAAACTTATCTTTATTTGAATTTAATAAATTGATTTTTCTCTCAGTTGCTCTTTCAATTGCACCTGGGAAATCGGCACTGTATCGCATATCTTCAATGGGCATTGCATTTCCATGAACTGCAAAGTTGAGCATTCCACCTAATATATTGGAGTTCTTTATACTTTTTGCCAGTAGAAACTTTGCACTAGAATCGAACCAGTTTTCTCCTTGCTTTCTCCATTTATTTACTTGTATCCCGACTGCATTGAAACTTGAACTATATAGCTCAACAGGCTCTAGATTATCTAATGCAATAATTATGTTTTTATAAACTTGTGATAAAAAATAATCGTAATTATCTTTTTTAAAAAAATCTACTGCCACTAAACTTAAACCAATATTTTTTGAAAGTGTACCGGGACCAGAATGTGTATGAGTGGCACTTACAAATAATTCTTCTCTGGATATTCCTAATTTAGAGGTTTTCAGAGCAAGATCATCAATAAAATTTGCAGTTACTCCTATAACATCTAGACTGATGAAAACTAACTTTTTATCGCCTTTTTTTATTATCATCGTCTTGCTTCGAATTGGATCTCTTCTTCCAGTCGAAGGCTTAAAGAAAAATGAATGTGGATATTTATTTTTCCAATCCATTGGCTTTAATCTTCTAACAGCACTTCCATATCCAGCGAGTGGAATTCCAATTGCTGGTTTTATATCTACTGATTCTACAGCAGCATAAAAAGTATTTTCATTTGCATGTAAATTAATAGTTAGTAAGAGCAAAACACTCAGATAAAGCTTCATAAAATTCCCCTTTAATATTTTTGATAGTATATCAAAGTGAAATGAAACTTTTTTAACATTTGTTAAAATCTTTGAATGATTTGTTTCCTGTGATTTGTTTCCCATTTTCCTGAACTTGTTTCACTGGCTATTACAGAAAATTGAAACTTATCCGAAGATACTGAAAATGTAATACCTTCACAATATTTAGGAAATTGTAAATTTAACTTATCAATTGAATCAGCGTATTTTTCATTACTATCTCTATAATTATTTTGGGCATTATAAATCATTGCTAAGCAATCTTGAGTTTTTTTTATTTTTTCATTGATATGCGACTGGTAGGCGTAGTTTGATAAAATAACTGTTATTAGAAAAACAATGAAAACTTTATTATTCATTTTTTATACCCCCAAACTTATGGTGACTATAAGCTGTAAGTTTAAAAATACAATTGATGTAAGTTAATATTATAAAAAAGTAATGGTGCAAACTGACACTGAAAAATTTATCTTAGTATAAAGAAGGGATAATATTATTTTTTAATAAAAGCTCATGTATTTTTTCATCTGATAATTTAATTTCCTGACTTTTTATAACAATGAGATCTTTCTCTTCTTGAGTGATAAGCGAAAAGTTTCTCTCCGGAAGCCATCCCCAGCCCCATTTGTACTTAGACTTAACAGGTGAGAGGTGTCCAGCTCTCACCCCAGTGTACATTATATTGGCCCAAAAATTTCCCGCTTTATCTTTTACACATCTCTTTAGTTCTAGATCTGCAATTTCTTGATCGAGCTTATCGCCACCAAACCAATAGCGAAAATCATGATCAATGCAACATTCTTCCCATAAATGAGGTTGCTCCTTGGTTCCTTCAGGAAAATAGGTGCATAGGTCTGTTTCAAAAGTTTGTAGTTCAGCAGAATTAACTGAAAAACTTGAAACGAATAAGACCATAAAGAGATATTTCATTCATAAATTATATGCTGATTTAATTGAATGAATAGAGAAAACAATGATTATATATAAAAACACCTACGTAATTTCAGTTATTTATAGCAGTTTTAATGAGTAATTTTTACTCATTAAACAAAATTATTCATTACTTATACAAAGCAAATGGTATAGATAGCTTACCTAATCAAACCGCAGGGGGGAAAATGCGAAATAAATTATTATTATCAACTACACTATTGGCCCTTTCGATATCAGCATTTGCTCAAAAAGCAGGTGATATCAAAAGATTAAATTCTCAAAAAGAAAATTTAATCAAACAAATTGAGAAAACTGAAGAATTTCTAAATGAAGATAGAAATCAACTTTTTACATGTCATTCTGACTTTCAAGCTCCATTTGAAGCATTACAAGCTAAAGCTTTAGTTCTAACAGCTGATATTAAAGCTTCTTTAGATGAGAAGTTTTCAAGAATTATTGAAGGTGATGGACAGGATAATTTAACTTCTTTAGTTGCAGCTATAGAAGCTAGAAAGGTTGAGTTAAGATCAGAAAAAAATAAATTAAGAAAAAAAGAACTTAAAAAATTATTAGCTGTAAAAATTCAACAAGCAAAAGAAGTAGCAAGTATTTTAAAAGATCAAATTGAGCCTGAGTTGAAATCAGAAATTCAAAAATTAGTTAGACTTGATGGTCAGATTCAATTTGCGATGGATGAAGACTCATCAGAACTTCAAATCACTTCAATCTTTAAAAATAAAGAGAAAGTTGCAATAGCAAATGGAATGAGTCCTGCTGAGAATTATAATATTGAATTAACATCTCTTTTAAATTCTTGTTCAACTAAAGATTGTGTTCACCTGGTTTCAGCTGAAGTAAAAAATATTTTAGATAAAACACTTTCTTTAAATCAAAATATTAGAATTGTAAGTGGTATTTCAATCAAAAAAACTAAGTCATATGCTAAGAAGAAGTTATTTAAAAAGCTAGATGAGATAGTTGCTGATATAACTAAAAGAAAGCCTATTGCTGATTTGGATCCAAGCTGTCTTCCTCAGCCAGCTCCTCCAACAAATGATGAGCCAGTAGATCCACCTTCTGACGATGATCAAGGTACTAAAACTGACGATCAAGCGGGAGTTTCTGATGGGCCAACATCTCCAGATCAAGATGGTGGAGAAGGTTTGGGATTTATCTAAATCTAAAAATAAAATTCAATAGATCTAAAGGGCGACTTAGTCGTCCTTTTTCTTTTTTAGGTCTTTAACATGTCCTTCAAGTAGCCATGTTTTTTGAGCTGCTTTTAATGTAACAATAACTTCCTTAAGTGCAACAGATATCTCTTCTGCAAATTTAGGATTCTTAGCTAAGCCTTGAACCAGTCTATTCGTTTCCATGAGAAGATTTTCAATCTTATCAGGATTTTTCGACAACGGACCTAATACCGCTCGTGTATCCTTTAGTGTTTTTTGAGCAAGCTTATTATCAGATAATTGTTTAGTTAAATTGGTCGTACTTGTTAGTAGAGGAGGTAGTAACTTCCAAGTTTGAGTTATCTCTTCCTTACTTACATTGGAACTAAAATGTGTGATTGCTTCAAATAATTTATTAACTCCACTTCCAATACCTTCAACTTTGCTAAATATCTGCCCCATATTTTTACCTGCGATTAAATCGGGTAATTCCATGGAATCAATACCCTCTAATGTTGTACCTGGCTTTAGTATTTCACCCCCCTTAGCTCCGGGAAGTAGATCGATACTTTTTTCACCAATTAGAAATGCTCTTACAATTCTTGCTTTTGTATCCTTAATAATTTTATTAGCTTTCGTTTTATAAACTTCAAAATGAACTTCAATTCGATTATCTTCATCTACATCTAGTTTTGAAATTTGTCCTACACGAAGACCAGCTAGTGTAACTTTTCCTCCAACTCTCAAAGAATCACCATCACTCACTGTTGTTTTAAAGCTTACAGTGGGGGTCAGCCAGTGATTTTTATTTCCAATATATATAATGGAAACACCAAACAAAAGTAAAACGACTAGAACGCTAATTAGTGCTTTCATTTCTAATTTACCAATTTTCATCTTACAAACCTTCTACAAATTCTTCTTTAAGTAAATTTGCTATTTTAAATTGTTTTTCAGTATAGTTTTCTTGAACATTATAATTTTGTTCATTTTTACTGTCTAAAACCCAGTCGGCCCAAATGATACTTGAGTAGGGATCATCAAGTCCCATGAGGATTGCCGTTTTATTTGTTTTTTGAATTTTGAGCCATCTGTCAAAATCTGTTTTTCCATTGTTGTCCAGAAAGGCGATGGGGTCATCCAGAAATAAAAGTTTAGGTTCTAACACTGCGGATCTCGCAATTAAGATCTTTTTTCTAATCTGCCAGCTTACTAGGTGTGGTCTGAGATCCCAGTATTTTTCATCGATTCCAATATCATTTAATGCTTTTGCAGTTAAATCTTCATTCTTATAGTAATATTTAACCGGTAGGTTAACATTTTGAAAAACAGATTGGGTTGCAAGTATTCCTTTTTCACGAAAGCAATATCCTATATTTTGCATCCATAGTCGATGATTGCCTGTGTATTCGATGCATTCATCAAAGATCAGCTCACCCGAATTTTTAATACCTTTACCAAAAATAAATCGTCCCAGCTGGCTAGCGAGTTTTCCATTCGGTATTACTCCAACTTCAGATTCTTTTAGTGTAAAATTGAATGGTTTATCTAGATCACTTTTCATATATTCAGTTTCAAAAGATAAATTTTTTGTTATTAATATGTTTTTTTTCATATACCAACCTCAAAAAAGAAATAGGCAACAGCTGTGATAGCTATTTGTAAACTTATTCCTA